>JALQWJ010000066.1 GCA_023258775.1 Burkholderiaceae bacterium
CCACGACCGACACTTCTGCCGACCCGCCACTTGCCACCACGACCACGACCGTCACCACCACGACGGTTGCGGCACTCATGAACCCCCCGTCGGGAGAAAAACTCGTCACCTGCGACCCGAAGGCGGTCGGTACGAATTACGGTGAGAAGGTGCGCCTCGAGCGATGCACCGCCACATGGGCGTACGGCGACACCGACAGGGACACCTGGAACTGCCCCGACGCCGGCTGTGCGCAGACACGTCTGTTCCATCTCGAGAACGACAGATGGGTCAACACCGCGACATGCCGACGATCGCTGCCCTTGACCCGGTACGCGACGAGTTGCTATATCCCCAATGTCGGCTGCAAATAAGTTCAAGATTGCTGTGGCAAACGCACCCGGCGCAAACGCAAGGACGGTCGCTGAATATGTCATCGGCCAGCTGATTAATCTCTCGCGCCAATTGATTCAGGTGCACAACACGCTCAATCAATACGACTGGGCAACCGCGCGGGCACTTAGTTCGAATGCGACAGAACTCAAAGGCAAATGTCTTGTCATCGTCGGTGTCGGTGCTATCGGGTCCATGATTGCCAAAATTTGTAGCATTGGTTTTAACATGCGAGTTATCGGTGTAACGCAGACATCTCAAAGGCATTCGGATTTCATTGAATATAAACCTCTGGGTGAGGCTCTTGGCCAAGCGGATTATCTCGTTTTGTCATGCCCCCTCAACGGAAAAACACAAGGACTTATTGACCACAAAGCCCTCCAGCTGATGAAGCGGGGCGCCAAGCTAATCAACGTCTCGCGAGGAGCCGTCATCGATGAGCAAGCGCTAATCTTCGCGTTAAAAGAGGGGCAACTTGGGGGAGCTGCGCTTGATGTATTCCATGTTCAGCCGTTACCTGAAACTTCACCACTAAGAAACATGAAACAGGTCATTTTATCGCCTCATTTAGCTGGTATCACCGATGAAAGCATGGAGGCAATGAGCGAAATGGTGGTCAGACAAATTGAAACCATGGAAGACGGACAACTTCCTCAGCATCTTGTCAACAAAGAACATAGCGAGGCGATCAGGCAACGCTGGCAAATGATCGACACATCTGCAGACGTAACCGAATCATGAAGATAAGAAAGGTCCAAGCTCATTGGGTCCATGTTCCCATTCCGTACGAAAGTCAACACATCTCTGATTTTGGCAGGGTCTCGTCCTTCGACGCAGTGATCGTCCGGATAGAAACGACGTGTGGGATCGTCGGGTGGGGAGAGGCCAAGGAGGAAGTTGGTAGTGCTTCGAACTGCTCTGCCCTGACTAGCTTAATTAATCAACGGATAGGACCGTCGCTAGTCGGTGAGGACCCTCGCGACATTAATCGTCTTGCTGAAACTATCTATAACGGGAGCCGTGCACATTACGCCCTCCGTGAAGGACATGTCTTCCCAATCTTAGGAAGAAGAGGCATCACCGTCGCCGGCATGAGCGGCATTGACATCGCGTTGTGGGACATCCTCGGCAAATCGCTTAGCGCGCCGGTCTGGAGGCTGTTAGGTGGCAGGCGATCGGATCGTATGCCCGCATACGCTTCAGGTGGTTGGGCGGGTGTTGACCTGATCGGAGATCAGTTGCTCGGCTATGTGCAGCGCGGCGGTTTTAGTGCGGTAAAGATGAGAGTGGGCATCATTGATGGTTCACCCAGTCATTCCGCCCTTCGTGTCCACGCCGCGAGGGAAGCACTTGGACCAACGATCGGACTTGCATGTGATGCCCATGGTACCTTCACGGTTTCAGAAGCCAAGCAGTTTTGCAGACTTGCCGAAGACGCAAATCTACTATGGTTCGAGGAACCCGTTAGTGCAGACGACAAGCGCGGGCTTGCCGAGGTCCGGAGATCAACATCAATTCCTATAGCGACTGGCGAGAGTGAATTCAACCGATTCGATTATCGAGAGCTGGCGGAGTTAGGAGCAGCAGACATTTTTCAGCCAGACTTAGCCATATGCGGTGGTGTCACAGAGGCAATGAGAATTGGCGCAATCGCATCTGCTTGGAATCTTCGGCTTGCCCCGCATCTTTGGACTGGTGCCCTCGCTTTTGCTGCGGGAATGCATGTTGCGGCAGCTTCACCTGCGGGCTGGATCCTGGAGTACTCATTAGGAGCAAACCCTTTACTTCAAGAACTTGCTCAAGAGCAGTTTAAAGTGGAGGAAGGAATGATTGAAATACCAGATCGACCTGGCTTGGGTGTTACCGTCAAAGAGTCGTTTATCGATCGTTATACTGTGTCTTGATCTTTAGTTGTTTGAACCATTGATTAGCATTACTCGTCAGCCACTAAGCGATACCGCCTTCCCCGAGCCTTAACCGGATCAAGCAGGGTAAGATCATTGGGCTCTATTGAAAACCCTTCTGGATACGGTGCCCGCACTGCCATCCCGATCGACTTCATCACACGGTTATCGCGATAATAGCAACGCGTGACGACGCTAACCAAGCTTGCGCAAAGATCGGGTCGCGTCGATGTCAGCATAGCAGCCAGAGCGGCAGCATCACTTTGCTGCGTTTGTTTTACAAGCGATAACGCTTCGCGAATGGCAGGCAGATCACGCCCCAGCGACGCCAGAAGATCGGCAAAGATGAGCGGATCATCGGCACCTGGCACACCAAAGGCTTCGCTTTGCGGAATCATGAGACCAGCAACTTGACGCAATAAACCGACCTCCTCGGCGCTGAGTCCAGATTGAGTGTCGGCGCTGGTCAATGGACTGAGGGACACTATTGCAAAAGGCGAAACAGTCTTCATTGGGTTTTTCTAGCTCCATGCTCACTTAATCGTCAAAAAGATGGGTAAGACGTTGCTTGATTTGATCCGCTATATAAAGTGCAATTGCTTGAATGGTTGCCGTTGGATTCACGCCACCCGAGGTAACAAAAACACTAGCATCCACAACAAAAAGATTTTTAACGTCGTGCGCTCGTCCCCAGGGATTAACGACCGACTCCTCTGGATCCTGACCCATGCGCGCTGTCCCCATCAAATGCCAGCCGGCATAACTTAAAGGGGACTCGGTCACGATATCCCGGGCACCAGCCGTTATTAAAATTTCTTCCGCTTTAGTTTGAGCGAAGGCCATCATCCGCTTACTGTTTTCGCTTAATCGATAGTGAATTTTTGGCGCAGGAATCCCGTGTGCGTCTTTGAGCACAGGGTCAAGCTCAACCCGATTATGCAATTCGGGGAGATCCTCGCAGATAGCGAGCATGCCGGCAGATCGATCAAATATTCGCCTAAAGGCTGCATGATGGCCGTCTCCCCACGGAATTTTCCCCCAAGCCATGCCAGACATCGCCGTCTGAACAGGCCCTTGACCACGACCAAACTGCCAGGTAAAGCCTCGTACAAAATCTCTTGAACGATCTGTTTCATAGAACTCCTGACTCCAGGCGACGATATGAGAGCCACGATAACCATCTAAGGGCTCATCAAAATAGCCTCGTGCGAGTGCATAGGGATGAAACATCAAGCGCTTGCCAACCAGACCACTTGAATTGGCAAGTCCATGTGGAAAGCGAGAAGAAGTCGAGTTCAAGAGCAAACGCGGCGTGCCGATACCGTTACAAGCCATGATCACCACTTCGGCAGCTTGGAACTGTTCCTTGCCCAATTCGTCATAATAAATAACACCTGTCGCCCTGCCATCTCTGTTCGTACAAATCTCGCGGACACGGCAGCGCGTTCGAAGCGCAACACGCTGCCTCAGAGCCTCTGGCCAATAGGTAATATCGGTACTCGCCTTCGCTCCTTGAGAACAACCTGCGATGCAGTGACCTAGATGGATACAAGGAGCTCTGCCCTCATAGGCCTGCGTTGCAATCGCTGCGTCAGCAGGCCACCAGTGCCAACCGAGTTGATTCATCGCCTTGCCAAATAGCCGTCCGGTTTTTCCCATACTCAGCGGCGGCAAGATAGCGGCTTTGGGTGGATACGCAGGATCACCGGCAAGACTTGCAACACCCATCATCCGATCGTTGAGCTCAAAATAGGGCTCAAGCGTCTGATAAGAAATAGGCCAGTCATCAGCAACACCATCGAGGGTTCGGACCCGAAAATCAGAGGGATGCATCCGAGGAAAGTGGGCAGCGTAAAGAATCGTGCCGCCACCTACAGCGTTATAGTTTGCAACCTTAATTGGGGAATCATCTTCGTGAATCGGATAGTCCGCCGGCAAGCCCCGCCTATTGGGGCTGATACTGAAGTCACCGTACTGCCGCTCCTCCCAATCGCGGCCATGACTTGGGAACTCACTTTGCCGAACCCAGTCTCCCTGCTCTAGACAGAGAATTCGCATGCGTGTTTCTGCAAGACTCCAGGCAACAGCTGCGCCAGAAGCTCCCGCTCCAATAATGAGAACGTCAACAGGCTCCATGGAGTAAGGCCCTTTGTCTAGGATGCTGAGCTATGGTGCGAAGGACATGCCAGCCGCATTTAATCGGCGATCAAGTTTGCGTTCGACTTCGTCCCATAAGACCATGAAGCTTGATAGGGGGATGCGCAAGAATCGCCTCCTCTATCGGCTCAGTTCCCCAGCCTGGTCGATCGGGCATCAGTAGATGGCCATCCTCATACGAAGGCACGTGGGTGAACAATTCATGATCCCAAGCGATCCGGTCGATATCCACTTCCATGATGCGCAAATTAGGCACTGCTGCACAAAAGTGCGCATTCATCATCGTGCAAAGATGACCGTAAAAATTATGGCAAGCAACGTTCACCTCATGGGCATCCGCAACCGCTGCGATCTTCATCGACTGCCAAACACCGTTCCAAGGCGTATCGATAATCGCTACGTCGATTGCTTGGCGCCTAAAAAAGGGCAAGAACTGTTGGACACCGATGAGTGTTTCACACGAGGCAATGGGATGTGGACTATGCGAGCGAATGAAGGCCAATGCATCGGGATCACGGCTATCGATCTCGACCCAAAATAAATCATGATCAGAAGTCCCACGCAAAATTTTCAAATAGCCTTCAGTTTTTGCATTGAAATTCAAATCGAGCAAGATTTCGAGATCCGGGCCGGCTGATTCGCGAATCGTTTGCAAATGTTCTCGTAAACCATTCAAAATCTTTTTTTCGACATTCAAAGGCGGCGAAAATGGATTCCCAAATCCAGGCGCCCAGCCTGCGATGCCAGCTTGTTCATAGCGCCAGATATTGGTTTTTACGGCCTTAAATCCGCGCTCAACAGCCTCTTTAGCCATCGCCTGAACGCCCGATTGATCCCTTATTTCAGGCTGGTAGAATGGAATCCGTCCGGCGCGCCATGTCACGAAATGCGACCAATAAACTGGCAGACGATCGCGTATCTTCCCTCCCAAGAGTTCGTAACAAGGCAGCCCTAAGGTCTTTGCTTTGGCATCAAGCAAGGCATTCTCGATGGCCCCTAGTGCCTGCCCTACCACACCGCCCGCACCAGGACGGGTCGCACTAAAGAGCTCCTCGCGGATGCGCTCATGTTGCATAACCGACTGACCAATCACGCGTGGGCTGAGTTGCTCAATGACCGCTGCAACACCCGGTGAGCCAAATCCCTCATCGAATTCACTCCACCCCACCACGCCCTCATCGGTAACTAGCTTCACAAAATAGTAATTCCGCCACCCTGCACTACACGAGAGTGTCGTTAGGCTTACGATGTTTGTGTTCTTCACAAGCGAACTCCTTTGATACATGCCCAAGGCAAGAAAGCTTAATCTTGCACATTTGCGGGCCATTGTTGAGCGCGCTTGCCGCATCAACACCCGCTTTTGCAATAAGATGGAACAAACATCAACTCAACTTAGCTTTCATGTCGACCATAGCGCCAACCGGATTTGTGATCTACGCTTTAGAACTCCATACTGTCTCGCGCTTTTATGCGCGCTTATTGCTTGCAAAGATCACCGAAGCTGATGCCAAACACCAAGTCCTGGCCTGGGATGATGGTCAGCTTGTGATTCACGCCATTCCTGCCGAATTCGCAAAAGGCATACGTGTCGATAGTCCACCAGTACCGCGGCAAGAGCAGGCTATCAAGCCTTGGTTCAAGGTCAATCACTTGCTCGATGCCCGCTGGACCACCGAATTTTGTGGCGGGAAAGTGTGCGGCGAGGTATGGCTTGGCCCTGGATATAAGGCACTTGATGTATGTGACCCAGAGGGCAACGTACTCCAGTTACGCGAGCATACGAGTGCGTCTAAGTGAGTTGGTCCTGGTCAGTGAACAGCAGTAGGTTTTCGGTGTCGAACAAGGTCTTGATTTCTTGCTGAGGGTAGAAAGCGATGAACGATATCGTTATTAAACATGCAAATCTAGTCGATGGGTCTGGTCAAGCAGCGCGATTGGCCGATGTTGCGATAATCGGGGATTCGATTAGCGCTGTTGGGAAAGACCTTGGTCCAGCCAAACGGGTGATTGACGCAGCCGGAAGATTGCTTACCCCTGGATTTGTCGATGTGCATACCCACTATGACGGACAGGCGACCTGGGATCCTTACCTCTCTCCATCATGCTGGCACGGTGTCACTACCGTTGTTTTTGGAAACTGTGGTGTGGGATTTGCCCCATTAAAGCCCGGCAATGACGCCTATTTAATTAATCTAATGCAAGGCGTTGAGGATATTCCTGAAGCAGTACTCGCCGAGGGAATCGATTTTAATTGGGAAAGCTTTGCACAATACATGGCATCGCTTGAGTCAAAGCCACATGCTATTGATTTTGGTACGCAATTACCCCATGGAGCCTTGCGCTTTTACGTCATGGGTGAGCGAGGCTCTGATCACCGTGAACAACCAAGTGCCGATGAACTGCGTCAGATGACTGCACTTGTAGAACAAGCTCTTAAAGACGGCGCTCTTGGTGTTACAACATCAAGAACTCCAAAACACCGCGCTGCCGACGGACGGCCCACACCAAGCATGACCGCCGATGCCCCAGAGTTGCTCGCAATCGCTGAAGGACTGCGCAGGGCTGCTAAAGGCGTCCTACAGGTCAACGCTGACTTTGCACCTGGCGAATTTGAGCTCTTGCAGCAGGCGGCAGTTCACGCTAATCGACCGCTCTCCGTTTTATTACTTCAAAGCGATAAAGAGCCTGACTTGTGGCGTCAAACACTGACGAAACTCGAGGCGGGGCGACGCTCGGGTCTTGCCATGAACGGTCAGGTCGGTGCCAAAGCCATTGGTGTTATGTTCGCATTTGATGCCAGTAGGCACCCCTTCTTAGACCACCCAGCCTATTCGGATTTCATAGGATTGAAAGGTCGCGATGTTGCTTCACGATTGAGGCAACAACCTGAGCGGGTAGCTCGTCTGCTTCAAGAGCGGAGCAATACCCCTGAAGAGCGTGCGATTCAGCGCATGCTCGAGCGGAGTTTCTCGATGAATGGGGTGTTGCAATACGAACCAAGCATGTCTGAAAGCTTTGGCGCCCGCGCCTTGCGCGAAGATCGAACGGTATGGGCGATCGCTTTAGAGACCCTGATGGATTGCGATGGTGAAGGACTCATCATGCACCCCTTTGAAAATTATAGCGAAGGAAGTCTTGATGTGGTCCGCGAGATGATCGCCAGCGAAGCAACGATCATGGGACTTAGCGACGCTGGTGCTCACGTTGGAATGATTTGCGATGGCGCTGCGCCGAGTTTTCTTTTGAGCTATTGGGCCCGAGATCGAAGCT
>JALQWJ010000067.1 GCA_023258775.1 Burkholderiaceae bacterium
CCTTGGCCTGAAGCCATTCAGCATCCTGAAGATTGTGAGCAGTTTTTGGGCAAGCTGTGCCCACATAGTGAAGCTGCGCACCCGCTTCTAGCAATAGCCTGCCTACGAGCAATTCGGATCCTTCATAGCCAGACAAGGTAATTCTTGCGTTGATGCGGTGATTCTTTAAAGCGTCCTTGATCGCAGGAAGCGCAGCATCCTTGGCTGCAGCAATCAGTGCGCTGGGCACCGAGCACGCTTTACCAATCGACTCGAGCCAGGCTGCAGTGCCCTCATAGCCAACAGGTGCAGAACCAATTACATGGCGACCGGCCGCCTCAAATTCGCGTGTGCTCGCCGTATAGAAAGGATGAACCGCGGCCACAGCGGCCGCATCGAGCGCGCTATATAGTTCCCGCCATTCACGCGTGGGCACACTCGGGCCGACTGCCAAGCCCATGGGCTCAAGCAAACGCCCAATACCAACCGGATCAGCAGGAAAAACTTCGCCTAAGAGCGTGACTGTGGGACGGGGGTTTCGACCCTGAAGTGGGGCAGCGACCGGCCCGCTTTCGGCTTCTGCTCTTGCGTAACGGAGCATTGCTGCGGCCAAAACGTCTTTGGCTTCGGCATGGGTGGGTACGCCAAATCCCGGTACATCGATCCCAATAATCCTAACGCCACGAATCGATTTAGGCAGCAACTGAAGCGGAACGCCGGAGGCAGTTGGTACGCAAAGATTCGTGACAACAATCGTATCGTAATGCTCGGGATCAGCAAGATCTTCAACCGCCTGCCTTATATCTTCAAAGAGCTTGCCTGTGACCAGGGTCTCAGAATTAAAGGGTACGTAGCCTACGCTTCGCCGGGCACCATAGAAATGCGAGGTGAAAGTCAGGCCATACACACAGCAAGCCGAACCTGAAAGAATCGTCGCCGTTCGACGCATTCTCAAACCCACCCGAAGTGAGCCAAAAGCCGGACACATGCTTTGAGGCTGATCGTGAGGACCTCGCGGATAGTCCTTGCTTAACTGATCTAATTTTTCATGTCGAACTTGCACGCTATCTGGCATACCAAAGCTCGAATCAGCGACCGACGCTCCGCTTTTGCTGGGCATGGCCTTCATCGCCATACTCGGATCATCGGCAGCAGCAAGAGCAGCCTTTGCAATCGGGATAACGCGGGAACAAGTGCTCATGATTGCGTCCCTAGGCTTTGTCGTAGACCACTTCAAGCGATTTGCGGGCCACAATTGGGCGTCCCATCATGTCTTCTTGTGAAGCTGGCTGCAAGGGTGCGCCTGCCGCCTCTTGTCCCTTAAAGAGTCCAAGCAATTGATCCTGAGCTAGGGGTTTAGGCCTGACTGGTGGCGCGTCGGCGACGGCCTGGGCAAGTCCTGCAAAAAGGCTCCCCCAAGGCGAATGCTTCGTTCCAATAATTTCATAATTCGCACTCTTGCGACGAATATCATCATCTGCCGGTATCGCAGCGAGCACAGGGATGCCCACTGCCTGCGCAAACGCCTGCGACTCGCCGGTACCGTCATCTTTGTTGATGACAAGACCTGCAACACCGACATTACCTCCGAGCTTTCGGAAATACTCAACGGCCGAGCAGACATTGTTGGCGACGTAAAGCGATTGCAAGTCGTTTGAGCCAACGACGATGACTTTTTGGCAGAGGTCGCGGGCGATCGGCAATCCGAATCCACCACAGACCACATCGCCCAGAAAGTCAAGCAGGACGTAATCAAAACCCCAGTCGTGAAAACCTAATTTTTCGATCGTTTCAAAACCGTGAATAATGCCTCTGCCCCCACATCCACGACCGACCTCAGGCCCTCCAAGCTCCATCGCAAAAACGCCATCACGCTTAAAGCAAATATCTTCGATTCTTAATACCTCGCCTGCTTGCTTTTTGGCCGAGGATGTTTCAATGATGGTCGGACAGGCCTTGCCACCAAAAAGCAGTGATGTCGTATCACTTTTTGGATCGCAACCGATGAGCAGCACACGCTTACCCATTTGCGCCATCATGGTCGACAAGTTGGCTAAGGTGAAGCTTTTACCAATGCCGCCCTTGCCATAAATAGCGATGATTTGTGTAGCCGAAGGCGGAGCGGGCTCAAAATGAGCGTCATCTACTTTCATTGACATGAACTCCAGTCGAGCACCATCTTCAGGCAGCTCGGATCGGTAAAGGCGGTTTCGTAGGCCAAATTCGCTTGGTTGGCGGACATGCGATGGGTAATAAGACCATCGAGACTTAACTGGCCCGATTCGACCAGACGTTTGACCGCCTGGAGATCTTGGTCTTTCCATTCCGCCGCCACGCGAATACTGAGTTCGCGCATGAACGCTGGGGCAAAAGAAAAATGAAGCAAGTCAGCATAAAACCCAGCGAGCACAAGCTGTCCGCCCGGGGCAATCCGTGCAATCAATTGATCAAGATGCGATGCGTCGCCCGAGGCATCAACAATGCATCGGTAATCCCGCCGCGGGTCGTCTTCAGGTTGCATAACCGGATAGTCCACAGGGCTCATTGCTGCCGATATCGAGGAGGAGAAGTTGGCAGCAAGCGAGGTCGGAACTTCGGGCATTGCATTGGAGGACACCGCGACGGGAGCCGATTGCTGGGCCCCCTGGGCTAAGGCGTTGCCGTGTTGTTTGGAAGGCCGCCGCAAGCGGTCACGCTCCCAGACGGTGGGCACAGGCCCACCGCGCAACATGCATAAGCGGGCAAGCAAGCGTCCCAACACCCCATGCCCGATGATGAGATCCGGGGCTTCGAGGTGGGGCAAATTCAAGGCATGGTGGGCAGTTGCCGCAAGCGCCAGTAAAACCGCCCGCTCGCCAAGCTGCCGATCGAGTGACACGGCACGATGCGTGGGTAGCACCACAGTTTTTGCTGCACCACCAAAAAGGCTTCGTACTTCGGGATAGCAACGAGCGCCTGGTACAAAGACAAAGTCACCTGCTCGGCGCGATGAGTCCTTACCCGCTTCAAGCACCCGACCAACCGACTCATAGCCTGGAATAAGGGGATAGCCCATACCAGGGAAGTGGGGCATGCGTCCTGTCCACAGCAATTTTTCGGTACCAGTGCTAATCCCGCTTGCACCGATTTCGACGACCAGATCCTGCTCACCTGGGACAGATAAACCGACACGATCCAAACGTAAAGATTGCGGCTTATCCATCACAACGGCGAGTGTTTGCAAATGACTCATGTTCGGTAAACCTCATCACGAATCTGGCTGTCTTTTTTGCTTGTCATTTTCATCTGTCTAGTTTATTTGACACTTATACACCTGAATATTGGCTTCGTCCACGACAATCGACCACCACTCGTCGGCGCCGAACGGTTAAGGTTCGGCAAGAATCACCCTGACCTGCAAAGGCATCGCCTGCCTAAGAAGCCTTGCTTTGCGAAAACCTGCGAGTTTCAGCATGCTGATCAGCTCCTCGGGACGGCGCGCACGACCGCTACCCATCGCCCAGAGATACATCGCAAAATAGGCGTCAGCAACAGGCATGGCGCCCTTGGTTTGCACCATCGGCTCAGCGATCAACAATCGAGCCCCTGCTGACATGCTTTGGTGGAGCTTGCGCAAGAGCCGCATCACAAACTCATCGTCATGATCGTGTGCCACGCGAACCAGACTGATCAAATCAGCACCTTTCGGAATCGGATCGCTCAGAAAACTGCCGGCAACACATTGGCTGCGCGCACTTAAGCCAAGTTGCTCAAAGCGCAGGGCTGCCCGTTTAGCGACAGCGGGTAGATCCATAAGGGTGAGCTGGAGTCTTGGATGGCGGGCAGCCACCTGGGCAAGAAATACGCCTTCGCCGCCGCCTAGATCAAGCAAATGCTGATGTTGAGCAAAGTTATAACTTGACAAAATCTCCTCAGCCACCATCGGTTGAGATGCAGCCATTAGGGCCGAGTACTCGCCTACAGCCACATCGTGCAGTTCGCTCGGGTTTTCGCTGGTTGCATAGGCCCAATACGATGCCATCGCGCGATCAGAACCACGACGCTTAAGAAGTGCCACCGGATCCGCCATATCGTGATAAAAAAGCGCATGATGCTGGATCATCGCTTTCACCCCGGGACTTGTCAGCACCGAGGCGCCAAGCATCCCCAGTCCATATCGTGTTTGCAAACCTGCGTGCGGGCCACGCCGCTCAAGCAAATCAAGCGCGACCGCTGCCTGTAAAAGTCGTTCGAGTGCATCGCTGCCCAAGCGCAAACGCTTTGAAAGCTCCGCAAGGCTAAGCGGCCCGTCGCTAAGCATTTCAAATAAATCAAGCCGCACCGCCGCAAGCAGAACCTGGGAATAAATAAAGCCTGCACATAGGTCAAAAAGCCTCACCGCGTAGCGTCTGGCCAGCGGACGGGTGAGCGGAAAGGCCAAGGCCCATTGCTGAAATCGACGTTGTAGCAAGAGCCCATCTCGCCACTGCAAAAAACGTGCCTTGAGCGCTGCAAGTAGCCCGAGTTGCGTGTTTAAAACCGGCGGATCCGGCAGCGGCTTTACATGCTCAGGCACGACGCTCACGCATAGGTCTCCTTGTTTTAGATCGAACTGGGAAGCGCTTCGCGTCGGGGATTTACCTGCTTGCCGCCCTGTGGCTTGCCGAGCATATGACTTGGAATCAAGCGCTGCGACTCAGCTCGCAGAAGCGCTCTTAAGGCCTTTTCCCCTCGACAGGCCGGAATACTTGCGAGCGCCTCGCCCATCAAGTGATTAAAGCGTTCAAGTGCACCGCTCAAACCCAGCGTGCTCACAGCGCTTGGTCTGCCATGGCACAAATCCTGACCCACGGGTTTACCTAACTCAGCAGCGTCTGCAGCGACATCGCGAATGTCATCTGCAACTTGATATGCCTCGCCAAGCCAATTACCCAAGGCTTCCCAAGCCGCGGGCGCTTCGCCTGCCGAGGCAGCACCTAGTGAGGTCGCCGCAGCAAAAAGCGCACCGGTCTTAGCGCGCTGGTACTGGCGCAAATCCACCACCGATTCGCTTTCCCAAGCTTGTCCGGCAACAATACCTCCCGGCATACCCACAGCCTTCGATAGCCCGCGCAACAACACCTTGGCGCGCTCGGGACGGTGATGAATCTCAGCGCTCAATGTTTGATATGCCAGCACAATGAGTGCATCACCGGCAAGCACAGCGAGACGCTCGCCAAAGGCTTTATGAACCGAAGGCTGGCCCCGACGGGTGTCCGCATTATCAAAACAGGGTAAATCGTCGTGAACAAGTGAGGCGCAATGCATTAACTCGATCGCCGCAGCGCTTGCATTACTAAGCGGCGCGCAGTCATCGCCGCAGGCCATGGCCACGGCAAGACAGAGCCTGGGTCGAATCCTCGCGCCTCCCGGAAAGACCGCATGTTTTAAGGCTGCTGCAAGGCTGCGTGGCGCCGTCGGATCGTCGAGCTCGCTCAGCGCTTCAGCGAGCACCCACTCAATTCGTCTTACGGTATCCATGTAAGGGCTCCAATGGTGGGAATCGCGTTGACATAGCTGTACTGAAACACTGACAATGCAATATGTCAAGTTTTCCTTACGCTAAGCCCTGGACAAAACCAGATGAGGTCCTTGCGGTTCGCGATCAGGCAGCCACTGCCCTGTTGCTTCTTGCGGACATCAAGCCCAATTCAAGGCTATGGGGCTATTTGCGCTTTGTACTCGGCACACTTCCCTTGCGCCGCTGTGAGGGTCTTCGCTTTGCCAAGCAACTTGGAAGCGGCGAGAACGGCGGCTTCGGGCTCAAACCGAGCCTGAGCATTCAAGGGCTTTTTCTAGCCTTTGATCAGCGTGAGCAAGCTTTTGAGTTTTGGCATACGCACCCGCTTGTGCGCCGCTATCAGCAAAGCGCCGATGAGTGTTTAGCACTGATCGCAACTCCTTTGCGCGCGCGCGGCAGTTGGTCTGGCCAGCAGCCCTTTGGGTTGACTGCTTCTGCCTCGGGCTTAGGCGGTCATGGGCCCGGGGCAAGTGCTGGAGCCATCGGTGTAGCGCCCCAGGCTAACCACGTAGCGCCCCAGGTCATCGATGTAGCGCCCCAGGCTAGACGTGTAGCGGCCCAGGCCATCAGCACCGAGGACAGGGGTTTAGCATGCACGCTTGCAAAAGAGCCGATTGCCGCACTTACCCGAGCGTCGATCCGCATCAGCAAGGCGTCAGCGTTTTGGTCAAAAGCACCCGCTGCTCAAAACTCGCTTGCGCAACACCCAGGTTGCCTGCTTGCCATTGGTCTGGGGGAAGCACCTTTGCTGCGACAGGCAACCTTCAGTGTCTGGGAATCCGCAGCCTCAATGGATGCTTATGCGCGTACTGGCTCGCATCTTGAAGCGATTAAGGCCGCAGGTGCAGGTCGCTATTTTAGTGAAGATATGTTTGTTCGTTTCAGACCCCTTGCCGCCTTCGGTACTTGGCGCGGTAAAACACTGAATCTAGCGCCTGCTTCGGCGGAAGACCTCGCGAACCATCGACAAGGTTCTTCCCCATCGCCATGAGCGGCAAGTCAGCAGCCCAAAACCTGCCCATTCGCATCGTCGGCGCAGGCGTGGGCGGACTCGCAGCAGCCATCAGTCTGGCCTCAAGCGGTTATTCGGTACAAATACTTGAGCAACACGAATCGGTGGGCGGAAAGATGCGCGCCTTTGATGTTGACGGCGTTCAAGTACCCTGCGGCCCGACCGTGTTCACCATGCGCTGGGTCTTTGAAACCCTTTTTGCCTCAGCGGGAAAATCACTCGATCAAGCCCTAAGCTTGCGGCCACTTTCGGTACTGGCACGTCACGCCTGGTCCGAGCAAGAACGCCTCGATTTGCTTGCCGACCCCAGGGCAAACATTGATGCCATCGCTGCCTTTGCCGGGCCAAAGCAGGCCCGCGCCTTTGAAAGGTTCTGCGCTGAAGCCAAGCTCATTCACGATCAGCTTATTGACCCCTTCATTCGCTCACAGCGTCCCGATCTTTGGTCGATGATGCATCGCCTCGGTGCTAAGGGCTTACTCGCATTGACTGGACTTGGGCCTTTTAGCAGTTTGTGGTCCCGACTTGGCCATCACTTTCCAGACCCAAGATTGCACCAATTATTTGGACGTTATGCGACTTATTGCGGAACATCGCCTTGGCAGGCACCGGCAACCCTTGTGCTGATCGCCCATGTGGAAATGCAAGGCGTTTGGGCGATTCATGGCGGCATGCCTGCGCTTGCCGCTGCACTTGCCGACTGCGCCCGACATCTTGGGGTTGAGATTCGATGTAACGCTGCTGTAAAGCAAATCCATACCGTTCAAAATCATGTACAGGCAATTGAACTTACAAATGGTGAAACACTTGCCACCCGTAGCCTGATTTTTAATGGCGATGTACGCGCTCTTGGCCATGCTTTACATGGCGAGTCGGTCGCCGCAAGTCACCGCAAAGCCGCCGAGGCACCGATGAGCCTATCAGCATTGACCTGGTGTCTTAAAGCGAAAGCCACAGGCTTTGATTTGTCACAACATAATGTTTTTTTCCAATCAG
>JALQWJ010000068.1 GCA_023258775.1 Burkholderiaceae bacterium
TTCGGATGCCGACTCCTTTTACGATGCGGTAAGCATCTCGATTGACGAGTTGGCGTACTGGCTGCCTTGGTGTAAGCCTGATTACTCGATTCGAGAGGCCAGAGCGTGGATGGAGTTCGCTTCAGAGGCATGGGAATCGGGTCGGGAGTATCCGCTGGGCGTTTTTGAAGCTGCTTCTGGGAAAGTCGTTGGGGGTACGGGTGTAAACCACATCAATAAGGACTATCGCACCGGCAATATCGGCTATTGGGTCAGTTCGCGTTACACCGGAAAAGGCATCGCACGGTTTGCTGCGTGCAAGTCTGCGGTACTAGGTTTTGAGGAACTTGGGCTTACCCGACTAGAAATTGTGGTGCTGACACATAACAAAGCGAGCGCTCGGGTTGCAGAGGCGCTCGGTGCGAGATTTGAGTGCGAGGCCCGTAACAGGCTTTACTTTCAAGGACGACCGCACAACGCTTTTGTGTATTCACTTGTGCCAGAGGACTGTAGAAAGCACTAATGAATCAGGATTGCGCCTAGGTGTCTTAAGTGATAGCGAGAGCGATCGACGAGGGCAAGTTATTGAGAGTGACTGCGCTTACTGGTAGCCCATCAAAGCGGTTTTATGTGCGTGACGGTTTTCGCCTCGTTGGCTCCGATCGTTGGCACGACTTCTACATGCTCGATCCATGTCATTGGAAAGTTTGGCTTTCAACTTGTTGCAACACCGGATCGGTTTATGGAGGGTTCATACGTTAACGGTTTTAATCAATACGACTTTAGCCTGTCGTATCGAACAGTCTTTTATCTACATCGTTATCTTGATACCGACTTTGTTTTTGATGGCAGTAGCCGGCGTAGGCAACGCCAAGACAGGATAGGCCAAGGAGCACCCACATCGCGCGTAGAGCCCAGCCTTGATGCTGCACTTGTAGCGAATCAAACCAGATATAAAGAAAAGGCAGACTTGAGGCCGCAAACAAAACCGAGAGCAAAGCAGACAGTATTGCCAGCGGTAGAGCCAACAATCGAGCATAAAACCTTTTCGGCATCGACAACAGCCTCCAAACGCTAGGCGATCTAAAGACGCTAGAAGAAGTGGCAACTAATTGGCCATCAAGTTAGCATAAGTAACGATCTGCATCAGTATGCCTGAATCCATTGGGGGGAATCGGTTGCCTAGACCTGCTACGCGTCAAACAAGGATAGCCCAGATCAAATCATGCTCGAATATGGTATCGGTTTAGGAAAACATCGTTGTCGTAATCGTAGGAGGTAGACGTGCCAAAGCTACCAATCAAAACCCTCACCATCACATACGTTTGTACTCAGTCGTTAGGTGCTGGCTTCATTCTCTTTTATGCACATTCATTGCCCGAAATGGTTACATCGCACTTTGACATAAATGTCGCGAAAGCTTTGCGAATGTGAAAGCTAAGTGCTTGGATTTGAAGTTTATGGCCATACCAAATTCTGTAACAAATAGGTTTACGGGCGTGTTAGACATCCCGCCCATCAAGATGACCTGCCGATCGTGATGAAATAGGAACAGGCGAGCACTGCTCATGGCTATCGCTATTAAAGCGCTGGAGTCTTGGCTAAATAAGCGTACTGAACGTTTCGGTCGCTGCCGGGACCACGGCTTCAGCAGGGATAAAGCTCGGGGCTGTCAGCTGACATGTATCGCTGTGCTAAGGATAAGGCGGTACGGCGTTTAATCCTAGCTTTGAGTCAGAACGTGAGATAACGAGTAAACCAATACCAATAAAGAGGGGGATCATGCCAATGGCCCAGAACCAATCGTTTGGTTGCATGACTAAGAACAACAAACTTAGCGCAGCACCGACCGCAATGTTTATCACACCTGCACGAAGCGATGATCGTGGTGTCCAGTTGCGAGCGGAGTTTGTCGCGTGAAGTTGGTTAAGTTCGTCGAGCAAACTTTCTGGGATCGGCCGGCCAAGTTCGGATAGATGCCTAAGGGTTTCGTGGAGCAAGGTGGCGTTGTGCATCCGAGTTCGATTAGACCAAATGATTGCAACGATTGGGATCGATAGCGCCAAAATGGGAATTAAAAATGGAGCGATATGCTTTAGCGTTGTTCCAAAATCCATGACTCAAATCTCCAACATTAAAGACTAAACTACAGTTCACATAATACCCGCGCCACCGAGAAGTACTTCTAGTACTTGCGATAAACCGACGATTGTTGCGACGGGCTAACGTATCGGAAGACGATGTGTTTGACGACTTCCCAATGACCAAAAGGGGAAAATGTCATTTTTCATTAGCTAGTCCGTGCTCATCATTCGCCGGTGCGTTGCGACCAGGTCGATTCGGTCTGTCCAGATTCCTCCAGCGAAGCTTTTGGGCACTGCCTTGAGCTGTTCAACCGTATCTATGCCTGCGGGGAAGTGGCTTTTTGAGCCATAAGGGCCTCGCAAATAGACCTCACTGCCTGCCAAGTGCATACGCTCCACAAATCGGTTGGGCCAGCCCCAAAGTAGGGTAGCGTAATTCTCAGGAATCAAAATCAGTGTGTTGTGGCAAGCCTGTGGCACGATTCCTATCCAACCGTAAGCGACATAGCGTGTCATGCACTCCATGAGACGCTTTTTGCCCATTGTCTTCATGTTGGGCATTTCGCTTGACAGCGTGTTCTCAGGTTCATCGCCGCCGTAAGACATGAGTCGAGCTTGGTGTTCTGTTGGTAACTGCTTAAGGCGTTTAGCCAGTTGGCGTCCCTCTTCTGGGTCCCTGGACTTGATATTGATCAGAAAACGCTTATCGGGAAATCGTTCAAAAACCTCATCGAGCGTTGGCATCGCACCAACAAACTTTCCCCGGAAGGGATAGGTGGCTCCACCGTCGGCGCTGTATCCATAGCCTATATCAAGGGTCTTCAGATAGGCCATTGATTGCTTACGCGTTACGCCTTTTCCATTCGTTCGGCAGTCGATGGTCCAGTCATGAAACACCGCAAACTGCCCATCAGTTGTTGGATGGATATCCAACTCCACCACATCAGCTCCCAATTCGAAGGCCGCTGCCATACTGTCAAGCGTGTTTTCAAGATAGCCGTGTTCAGGTAAATGGATGCGGTTGGCGGTGCACGTATCACTTTCGAGATGCTCGCGCGTGTAGGTTTGATGTAATCCACGATGTGCAAGGATGGTTGTTTTCGCCTCATAAGAAGACCACCAACTTGCATTCGCAAGCCAAGCGACACCTACTAGCGCTAATAATGCACACGCTACGATGCCAGAGTAGACAAGCAGTCTAGGCATATGAACACGCTTGATTGTTACGATCATGGTTTAAAAGTCCGCTACCTTGACTCACTTTGCGGTAAAGAACTCGACAAAACCCGCAAATTACCTTGTAATTACTGCATAGATGATATAAAGCGTAGAAAGTAAAAGTAAGTGATTAAGCGGAGTAATATATAGAATAAAAAGCGATCCAGTAGAAGCCACATTAATACTTATTATGCTTGAAGCTATAACTAATAAAATCATATACAACAGAAGTATGTATCGAAGAATGGTATTGGTGTAATAAAAGATGTAATGGTTAGCGCTACTTGTTCAATTCAAAGCCCGATTTCGGTTCGACAAGGCTTAAAGGAACCCCGCATCGAGCTTTTTGCGCGCTGCCTCCATAAGCCCAGATAGAGCAAAAGCAGCGGTGGCTGACAGCTCGACAAGCAGGCGAAGGGTGTCTTCCCATGATTGAGGTGCGTACATATGAAGGTTATGTTGCCTTTGTCGTTTTGCCAAAGTATTAGCTGTAAGCGCCAGGGTCAAGACAAACATGCGCTCAAAGCGGCGTCATGCAGGATGTGCACTCGCACAAAGCCAGAAAGGCGTCGCGGTCTGTACGGTGTGCTCGGATCGCGCCGCTTATTCGTCCAACTGGCCCTTGATACAACATACGAGCGATTCAACGCAAAGTCAGTGCTGACACTAGCGTCCAAGGGCAAGATGCCATGCGTGTAAACCGCAATGTGATAATCCACTTGGAAAGGCATATTGTCATGCCACATCGGTTTTCACGCTCGGAACTTCTCATGAAACAGAAATTAGTACGTAACTTCAGCATATCGCATGGCCTTGGCACTGCCTTTACCGCACTTGCCTTAACTGTAGCGACAAATGTGCATGCGCAAGCACTGCGCGCTTTGCCTATTTGGTCCGCTGAAGAGATGAAGGCGCAATGTGATCGAGGGTTAGCCGATGCAGCAACGGCGGTCGATGGTTTGAAAGCGCTTGATGCGAAGGGGGACATTAAGCGCACACTGCTCGAATTCGATGCGCTCGGTGGAATCATTCAAGATGTAGCCTCGATTGCGGGCCTAATGATGAGCACTTCACCCCACGCAAGCGTGCGCACTGAAGCGAGCAATTGCTCAAAAAAGTGGAATGCATATTGGACTGCGCTTTATCAAGATAGCGACCTGTTTGCGAAGTTACCAAAGCAAGGTGGCGATGCCATTGATCAAAAGTACTTAAATGATCTGCGCAGGCGATTTGAATCATCGGGTGTTCAGTTAGATGTTTCAAAGCAAGAGATGGTTCGTAAAATTAGAAAGGAAATCAATGATCTAAATTTGGAATTTGAGCGAACACTCCGTGACAACATTACCAAGGTGGCATTCACATCTGACGAAGTGCGGGGCGTGCCAGCCCAGGTTCTAGACAAGGCAGGCCGAGACGAACAGGGGCGATACCTACTTGGGTTTAGCTACCCGGAGTACATACCCTTTATGGATTCTGCTGATAATGACGAGGCCAAGAAGCGCTATTACATCGCCTTCACTAATCGTGGGGGGGCTCGTAACGTGGAAATCCTGGCGGAGTTAGCCGTTTTACGTGATCAATTGGCTAAAGTTATGGGATATACAACCTATGCCAGTATGGTGACCCAAGACCGAATGGCCGCTAACCCACAGGCTGTCATCGCCTTTCTTGAGAGCGTAAGGAAGGCGGCTGAGCCTCGCGAGGCCAAAGAGCTCGATGAGATCAAGGCCTTTATGACGGCTCAAGGTGCTAAAGAAACACTTAGTCGATGGAATATTGCCTATTGGCAAGCGAAGTTGCGCCAGTCCCGGTATCAAATCAATCAAGAAGAATTGAGGGCATTTTTTCCGACGCAAGCATCCATTGAGTTTTCATTGGACATTGCCTCCGAGCTTTATGGTGTCGCATTCAATCGGACAACGCTACCCACTTGGCACGAGTCAGTCACCGTGTGGGAGGTCAGACGAAAGGGGGCGATGGCCAACGATCAACCCCTTGGATTGATTTATTTGGATCTATTTCCTAGAGCGGGGAAGTTCACTCACGCTGCAGCCTTTCCAACACGTGGGGTAAGCCGCGTTTTGGGTCGCAAGCCAATTTCTGTCATGGTGGCAAACTTCAATGACAAGGGACTTAACTATTCAGAGTTAAGAACATTGCTTCACGAGTTTGGACACATCTTGCACGGTGTACTTTCTGATACAAGGTATCTGGGACACCCCCCCGCGTCAGAATTGTTGTCGCCTCGATAGGAACCGATAATTCGGGGGCGATGATGAGGAACGAAGATGGCGCGATACGGACAAGCCTTCAGGGATCGGGCGGTGGCGCGGATGCTACCGCCGGAAAGTGCACCAGTGGCGGAACTCGCACGGGAGCTCGGTGTGGCCGCACAGACTTTGGAGCGTTGGCGCAGCGATTCGCTGACCAGGCCCGCTCGCGAGCGGGCCTGGTCAGCGCGGGCCCGGTTCGAGGCAGTGCTTGCGACGGCTGCGATGGACGAGTCGGCGCGAAGTGCGTGGTGCCGAGAGCACGGGGTATATCCGCAGCAGCTGCAGCAGTGGTGCGACAGCGCCACGCAGGCGCTGGCCGAACCCGAGGAAGCTCGCGCAAGTCCCCAGCAAACCAAGCAGGATCGCAAACGCATCCGGGAACTGGAGCGCGAGTTGCACCGCAAGGACAAAGCGCTGGCGGAAACCGCAGCCTTGCTTGTGCTGTCCCGAAAGCTCGAGGCGGTCTTCAACAAAGACAAGGGCGAGGCCGAATGATCGGTCTCGAAGATCGCTCCGTCCTGGCCCAGGACATCGAAATGGCTCACCGCGATGGCGCGCGCCTGAAGCCTGCCTGTGCTGAGGCGGGAATCACGGTGCGAACGCTGCAGCGCTGGAAGTTGGGCGGCGGACTCACTGTGGGTGATCGTCGCCCGCTCGCCGTTCGCCCGAGGCCCGCGCATGCATTGAGTGCGCAGGAGAAGGAGACTTTGCTGCGCGTTGCCAATGAATCGCGATTTGCCGACATGCCGCCCGCGCGAATCGTTCCGACGCTCGCAGACGAAGGGGTATATCTGGCCAGCGAATCGAGCTTTCATCGGGTGCTGCGCGCTCATGGCCAGAATCAACACCGAGGACGGGCCAAAGCGCCGCGTCCGAGCAAGCCACCGACCACGCATACGGCCACGGCGCCGCGGCAATTGTGGTGTTGGGACATGACATATTTGCCCGCCGACGTTGCTGGTCGATGGTTTTATCTGTATCTGATTCTGGATGTCTTCAGCCGCAAGATTGTTGGCTTTGAGGTGCACGACACGGACGACTCCGCCCACGCCACGCACCTGGTCAAACGCACGGCACTGGCCGAGGATATTCATACCCTGCAAGCCAAACCCGTTTTGCACGGCGATAACGGTTCGACCTTCAAGGCGAGCACCGTGTTGGCAATGTTGTTCTGGTTGCAGATCAAGCCCTCGTACTCGCGGCCGCGTGTGAGTGACGATAATGCTTTCGTCGAGAGCCTGTTTCGCACCGCCAAGTACCGGCCTGAGTTTCCAATCAAGGGGTTCGCTGATCTGGATGCCGCCCGGGCTTGGGCAAGCCAGTTTGTGAACTGGTACAACCATGAGCATCTGCACAGCGGCATTCGGTACATCAGCCCCGCAGATCGCCACGACGGACATGATCGGGATATTCTCGATCGCCGTCATGCGGTTTACCAACAAGCCCGGGCCCAAAACCCACGGCGCTGGACGAAAGAGACTCGCAACTGGTCGCGTGTAGAGGTCGTCACGTTGAACCCTGAGAAGCAAAAACTGGTGGGCACGGCGAGTGCTCAACGGGGTCATAAAGTCGGGTTGGCTGCATGACTCAGGCGACAACTATCTTGACGCGCGCCGGGAGAAAGTCGAAGTACTGCCCGTATAGACGTCGCGTAGCAATCGGCTCCCGACCGGCCAACGCCTTTACGACCTGCTCATCGAGTCTGTCGCCAGCCTGCGTTTCGTTCACACTCACGTATCGTGCGCCACGTAATGAAGCAAGGTCGTCCCTTGGTCGGTGATCATCGCTTCGCCGCGCCGCTAGGATCGAAGGTGGTGCTGTCTTTGCATAATGGCCAAGGATTTTGGTCATGACATTCGAGAAAACGGATTTACCATTAGCACCGAATCCGAAACAAATGATGATCAAC
>JALQWJ010000069.1 GCA_023258775.1 Burkholderiaceae bacterium
CGACGATCCTGCGGGTGACGTCGTTGCGGTCCATCTCGTTCGTGCTCCTCGGGGGTTGGGGTTCGGTCACCTGACCGCGTGCAGCATCGGCATCGCGACGGCCGGCGCCACGTCGGGGATCGACCCGTCGGCGTCGGCCGAGGCCGCGGAGCTGAAGTTCACGACCAGGGGCCGGGCGCCGAACTCCGGCGTGGCGTTGACCGCGGCGGTCGGCCGCTGGTTGGCGATGACGGTGATGGTCCGGGTGGCGACCGCTGTCGCCCCGTTGTCGTCGGTCACGGTGAGGACGGCGATGAACGTCCCGGCCGACGCGTAGGCGTGCGACGGGTTCGCCGAGGTCGACGTCGAGCCGTCGCCGAAGTCCCACAGGTAGGTCACCGTGCCGTCCGAGTCACCGGACCCGACCGAGGAGAACGACACCGGGAGGCCGACCCGCAGTTTTTAGAAACCGATGAGCATGATCATGATGAGGATGTCAGCTCGTTTGTTTTTCGCTCTAATAAGCCTTTTGACCCAGGTAAGCTTGAGGATTTCCTATCCGGTCTGATTCAGGTATACGGCCAGGATATGTTGCGCTACAAAGGCGTGCTCTACATGAAGGGAAGCGACCGCCAGACGGTTTTCCAAGGCGTCCACCAAATGATGGGTGCTGACCAGGGCCGCAAGTGGCAGGCGGGCGAAAAACCCTCCAATAAGATGGTGTTCATCGGCCGAAAACTGCCCAAAGACCTCTTTATGAAGGGTTTGCAGCAATGCTTGGCCTAAGTTCCAAGGCTGCCAGGCCCAGTCATCTTCGCTTTTTTGCCTTGCATCGGCGCTGTTTGAATGCCTTTGCATGCCCTCTAACCCTTTTCCTGTTGGAAGTACCACGACGCCATGGCTACGAAGACCTCAAGTAGTAAACCTGTCGCTGCGCAGGCTGAGTCCACTGGCAAGCCCGCTCCCAAGAGCGCCAAGGCCTCTGCCTCGATTAACAATGAAGCCGAGTTGTTGTCGATGTCCGAAGACGACTACATGAACGCTGCCCAACTCGCTTTTTTCAAACAACGTCTGCAACAGGTTGAGCGAGAGCTCTTGCAAAATGCAGGCGAAACGACCGAGCACTTGCGTGAAACCGTGATCGTGCCCGACCCTGCGGATCGGGCGACGATTGAAGAGGAGCATGCCCTTGAGCTACGCACCCGAGATCGTGAGCGCAAGCTCTTAAAGAAAGTGCAGCAAGCGATCAATCGTATCGACGCGGGCGAATACGGTTGGTGTGAAGAGACGGGCGAACCGATCGGCTTGCAGCGTTTACTGGCCCGACCAACGGCGACCCTATCGCTTGAAGCGCAACAGCGGCGCGAGTTAAGGCAAAAGCTTTATGGGGACTGAGTCCTTTCACGGTACAACCATCCTAAGTGCGCGGCGGGGTAAAAGCGTCGCATTGGGTGGCGATGGCCAGGTCACCCTCGGTTCGATCGTGGTAAAAGCTTCGGCCCGAAAAGTACGTCGCTTGCACCACGGCAAAGTACTTGCGGGTTTTGCAGGTGGTACCGCCGATGCTTTCACGCTGTTTGAACGCTTTGAGGGGAAGCTTGAAAAGCACTCGGGCTTATTGCTACGTGCAGCGGTTGAACTTGCCAAAGACTGGCGAACCGATCGTGGTTTGAGAAGGCTTGAGGCTATGCTCGCCGTCGCCGATCAGGACCACTCGCTCATCATCACTGGTCAAGGCGACGTGCTTGAGCCTGAGGACGGGTTGGTGGCAATTGGCTCGGGGGGAGCATTTGCGCAGGCAGCGGCAAAAGCGTTGCTCAAACACAGCGATTTGTCCCCAGAAGCCATGGTCCGCGAATCCTTAGGCATAGCCGCATCGATTTGTGTTTACACCAACGAAAATCTTGTGATTGAAACACTGCCATGATGACGCCGAGAGAAATCGTCTCCGAACTCGACAAGCATGTGGTCGGTCAGCAGGCTGCTAAAAAAGCAGTCGCCGTCGCGTTGCGCAATCGCTGGCGGCGCGCCCAGGTAGCAGAGCCACTTCGGCAAGAAATCGTGCCTCGCAACATCTTGATGATTGGCCCTACAGGGGTTGGTAAAACAGAAATTGCAAGGCGTCTGGCCAAACTGGTCAATGCCCCCTTCATCAAGGTCGAGGCAACCAAATTCACCGAAGTGGGCTACGTCGGCCGCGACGTCGACACCATCATCCGCGATTTGCTCGAAGTTGCCATCAAACAATGTCGCGATATGGCCAAGCGCAAACTCGAGCAACAAGCCCTCGACGCTGCAGAAGACAGGATCCTGGATATTTTGCTGCCGCCCCCAAGAAGTAGCGGTTTGGCAAGCGGTTCAGTCAGTCAGACTACGCAAGAAAGCTCAGACGGCGCACAATCACCAACCCGGCAAAAGTTTCGCAAAAAATTGCGCGAGGGCGAACTCAACGATCGGGAAATTGAGCTCGAAGTTACCCAGGCGGCGCCATCGCTTGAAATGATGGGGCCAGCAGGCATGGAAGAGTTCACGCAACAATTGCAGCAATTGTTCTCGCAAATGCCAGGCAGAAAGAAAACCCGAAGGATGCGTGTTGTCGAGGCGATGAAAATCCTCGCAGATGAGGAAGCAGCCAAGTTGGTCAACGAGGACGATATCCGAAGCGAGGCGCTTGAACGCGTCGAACAGCAAGGCATCGTCTTTATTGATGAAATCGACAAGATTGCAACCCGATCCGATTTGCACGGTGCCGATGTCTCGCGTCAAGGGGTGCAACGCGATTTATTGCCTTTGGTCGAAGGCACCACGGTTAACACCAAATATGGCGCTATAAAAACCGACCATATTTTGTTTATCGCTTCAGGCGCATTTCATTTGTCCAAGCCCAGTGATTTGATACCTGAGTTCCAGGGGCGTTTTCCAATTCGGGTCGAGTTGCAAGCTTTGACCGTAGAAGACTTTGAGCGGATTCTTGAGGCTACCGACGCAAGTTTGTTGCGGCAATACGAAGCCTTGATGGCGGCTGAAGGGCTTGATTTAAGCTTTCAGCCGCAAGCCGTAAGGCGTCTTGCCGAAATCGCGCATCAAGTCAACGAACGCACAGAAAACATCGGTGCTCGACGCTTGCACACCGTGATGGAAAAGCTTCTTGAAGAAATTGGTTTTGATGCAACGGCGCTCAGCAGCGTCAAACGCGAAGCCAGTGGTCGTTTATCGATTCAGATCGATTCGAGTTTTGTCGATGAACGACTTGCCGAAGCCGCATCGCGCGAAGATTTGGCACGTTATATTCTTTAAATAGTTATGTTTTTAAGTACTTTGTCAGAGGCCACATCCCGATGAGCAACTTGCCCAGTCCAGCACTTAAGGCTGCGATTCTCGCTGAGGCCATGCCCTACATCCGACGCTTTCATTCGCGTATGGTCGTGGTGAAGTACGGTGGCAATGCGATGACTGAAGAGAGCCTTAAACGCTCCTTCGCAGCCGATGTGGTGCTGCTCAAACTGGTCGGTATCCACCCGGTGGTGGTGCATGGCGGCGGTCCGCAAATTGAGCAATTGTTGAGCCGTGTTGGCAAGAAAGGCGAGTTTGTACAAGGCATGCGAGTGACTGATGCTGAGACCATGGATATTGTTGAAATGGTCTTAGCCGGTCAGGTCAACAAAGAAATCGTTGAATTAATCAATACAGCAGGTGGTCGCGCGGTTGGTCTTACCGGTCAGGACGGCGGGCTGATCCGGGCCCGTAAACTGTTGATGAGTACCCCCGGTAATCCTGAAGAGACCCTGGATATCGGTCAGGTTGGCGAGATCCAGAGCATTGATCCCGCAGTGATACTGACGCTGTCGCAACAGGGTTTTATTCCGGTGATCGCACCAATTGCCTCGGGTGAAGAAGGTGAAACCTACAACATCAATGCTGATGTGGTCGCAGGCAAGGTCGCTGAAATCTTGCGTGCTGAAAAGCTGGTCTTGATGACCAATACCGCAGGTGTGTTGGACCGGGATGGCAATTTGCTGACAGGCCTCACAGCAAAACGGGTCGATGAGCTTTTTGCCGATGGCACGATTTCAGGGGGTATGCTGCCAAAGATTTCCTCAGCGCTTGATGCAGCCAAGGCCGGTGTTAATGCTGTTCACATCATCGACGGTCGTGTCGATCATGCCTTGCTGCTCGAAATTATGACCGACAGCGGCGTGGGGACCATGATTCGATCGCACTAGGTTTGACGCCACTGCGCGGCGCGATCCCCTAGCGAAGCCAGCACGGCAATAAGCGATAAGCATCATGGCAGCCCTGAAGCGACAAGCGATGTCGCGGCTCAAAGCTCGTCGAGGTCCGGTCTGGCTGCTTGACCTTGACAACACCTTGCATGATGCAGGCACCCACATCATGCCAAGAGTGAATCACGAAATGACAGCCTGGGTTGCCAGGCATCTTGCTCTTGACGATCAAGAGGCCTCGCGCCTGCGGGTTGCCTATTGGAAGCGCTACGGGGCAACGCTGCTTGGCATGATTGAGCACCATGCCATCAACCCTCATGCGTTTTTGCAAGATACTCATCCCTTACCTGATTTGCTGGCGAAGGTTCGTCCGCACAAGGCTTTACAAAACAGCTTGCGGCGATTGAAGGGTTCGAAGCTGATTCTTACCAATGCGCCACGTCACTACGCTGAGGCGGTCTTACATAAGGCCGGCTTGGATGCCTTGGTTGAACAGGTTATTTGTATCGAGGACATGTGCTTTGCAGGGCAGTTTCGTCCCAAACCATCGGTGGCGATGCTCAAGATGCTTTGCGCAAGGCTTGGTGTGTCAAGCAAGCAGTGCCTTCTGGTAGAAGACAGCGTGGAGAATTTGCGCGCAGCGCGAGTCCTCGGGATGCGAACCGTGCTGGTCTTAGAGCACGGCTGGCGAGGGCGCCCTCGGAGCGCCTATGCCGGCAGCGCAAGATTGGTCAGGTATCAAGTCCATAGCGCAAGGCAATTGACTCGTTTATTGACGACGCAAAGTCAAGGTTTGTCACGCTGAAGCGCCCGAGCCCGCGTCCAAGCCCAGACGCGCACAAACCGCACAATCAGGATCTTGTTGAATCCGCATGCTGCTTGTCGACATATTTCGCCCGTCGATCATAAGTAAGACCTGTTGCAGGCTTTGCCTTAAGAGCACACGAATCGCAAGCCCTGCTTGCATACAGCCAACCATGCCGGTTAAGGGAGAGAAAACACCCATCGTGGCACAGGCAACCTCCGTTGGCGTTTGGTCGAGCGGGAAGACACAGTGATAGCAGGCCCAATTACTTTGGGCTGAGGCAAAGCCCGATTCCTTTTGCGGTTTAAGATTGAGCACCATACATTGCCCGTCAAGACCGATTGCGGCCGCGCTCACTAAAGGTACCCCAGAGCTCACGCATGCCCGGTTAACCGCATGGCGGGTTTGAAAGTTGTCGCTACAATCGAGCACCAGATCCACCGAAGCAACCGCTTGTTCTAGCGCCGCACCTTCCAGCTTTTGCTCGATCAGTTCATAGTTAGGGTCGGGATTGAGGGCTTGCAGGCTCTGTTGGGCTGAAAGCACTTTAAGCATGCCAACACTGCGACTCTGGTGAACAATTTGTCGTTGCAAATTGGTCAGATCAACATGGTCGCCGTCTGCAAGCGTCATGCTACCTACCCCTGCTGCTGCCAAATACATCGCAGCTGGTGAGCCCAAACCACCAAGTCCTAGAATTAAGACCCGAGCGGCAAGTAGTCGCTCCTGCCCCTCAATGCCCACTGCATCAAGCAGCAGATGGCGGGCGTAGCGCTGTAGTTGGGCGTCGTTCAAGTGTGGCGTGTGCGGGATGCCTTAATCGACGATGCGATCGCTGCGAGCCGCAGCGGTTTGGGTGCTTGCCGGTTTGGCCACTGGGCGGCCCTTCAGATGATTCATTGCCTGCTGTAACTGCCAATCCTCAGGACTGCCGAAGACAACTGGTTTTCGATTGCGAAGTCGCTCATTAATTTGCTCAGCGGTCAGCGATTTACCCCGTTCTGCAGCCGCCGAGTCTTCGCCGCTTCTGCGTTCAGTCTGGGTTGAACCACCGCTGCTGCCTTGGGTTGGACCGCCTGAACCCGGCTTGTTGGCATCACCCAAATGCCCTTTAAGGTCGGCTTCACGCACTCGCAAATGACTCAAATCACCATCGGCATATTCATCGACCAAAATATCAGGGGTAATTCCCTTGGCTTGAATTGATCGGCCACTTGGCGTGTAGTAGCGCGCGGTTGTGAGCTTGATGGCGGTGGTTGACGAAAGCGGCAAAATGGTTTGAACCGATCCCTTGCCAAAGGTTTGGGTGCCGATGATGGTTGCCCGCTTATGGTCTTGAAGTGCGCCAGCGACGATTTCGGAGGCCGATGCCGAACCGGCGTTGACCAAAACCACCATCGGTACGCTTTTGTAAACAGCAGGAAGCTGACCGATCGGATCGTCACCGTGTCTTGCATAGTCATTGGGATCGGCGTTGTAGCGGCGACGCGCGTCGGCGTTGCGACCATCGGTGCTTGTGACCAAGACTTTGGGCGGTAGGAATGCAGCCGAAACACCGAGCGCGCCCTGGAGTAATCCACCTGGGTCATTGCGCAGATCGAGGACCAATCCCTTCAGCGGTCCTTGGCTTGCGAGTTGATCGAGATGCTTGGCAAGTGATGGCAGGGTTTGTTCCTGAAACTGGGTGATGCGGGTATAGGCAAAGCCGGGTTCAATCATTTTTGACCGCACCGATTGCACTTTAATGACCGCGCGCTCAAGCGTGAAAACTCGCGGCGCCGGCTCACCTTTTCGGCTAACAGTGATTGTCAGGCTTGTTCCGGGCTTGCCACGCATGAGTTCAACTGCCTCGGTCGTGGAAATGCCCTTGGCGGGTCGCTCGCCTATCTTGACAATCAAATCTGCAGCGCGAATACCGGCGCGTTCGGCAGGGGTGTCTTCGATCGGCGAGATCACCTTGATAAAACCATCTTCCACGCCGATTTCAATGCCGATACCGCCAAATTGCCCGCTGGTATTGAGTTGCATTTCCTTAAAGGCCTTCGCATCGAGAAAGGCCGAATGAGGGTCAAGACCCGAGAGCATGCCGCTGATAGCTTCGCTGATCAGCTTCTTGTCTTCAACTGCCTCAACATAATTGCCTTTGATCGCGCCAAACACATCGGCAAACTGTCGCAACTCCTCAAGCGGTAATGCTTGCAAAGGACTTCGGCTATCTTTTTGCGCAACCGCAGAAATGCCAAGGCTCACCAACACCCCGGCGACAGCGCCGGCACAAACCAGGGCAAAAGGCCTCATGCGCCGTGTTTTGCTAGGGGTGGCTGTCGGTTCATCGCGCATTTGATTCATCGGATTATCCCTCGGAGTCAGACTGCGATCCTATCAGTGTCT
>JALQWJ010000006.1:0-12844 GCA_023258775.1 Burkholderiaceae bacterium
GAACAATTTCCAGCACACGTGCATTTCTTGTCCCCAGTACTCACACTGCAAGGCGCCGTCGCGCACGTCGATATGCCGATTGAAAGTGGACCGACGCTGTATCTGCCCCACACCCAGAAGTATGGCCCGGGCTACTTGGCTTGGCGCATTCGCCGCAGGCTGAGGGGAGCCTTGCGAAGTGATTGGACGTGCCGTCTTGCCCTGAAGGCCGTTTTGCACAGCCGTAAGCAGTTTTTGCAATGCAATGGGCTTTTCTAAGAAACCGATCGCACCCAAGCGGGTTGCCTGCGATGCCATCTCAACAGTGGCATGCCCCGACATCATGATCACAGGCATCGTGAGCAGGCCGGCTTCTGACCACTCCCTTAACAGTGCAATCCCATCCGTATCAGGCATCCAGATGTCGAGCAGAACAAGATCTGGCCGTCCCTTTGCACGTGCTGAACGCGCTTGCGCCGCATTTTCAGCCTGTAATACCTCATGGCCCTCATCACCGAGGATCTCGCTTAAAAGCTCGCGGATGCCAATCTCGTCATCGACCACCAAAATATCTGCCATATCACCTCGTTTCTACGTCTTACGCTAGCTTACACATGACTTGCAACTCACACATGACTTAATGCAATAAGTCTGAATTTGTGAGCAGCATCGGGAACACAATGCTGACCTGAGCGCCCCCAACACCGGAAGGATCTGTGGACCAATTACTGACTTCGACTTGCGCTCCATGCTCTTCGACAATTTTGCGCACAATCGCCAAACCAAGTCCACTCCCTGAACGTTTGGTAGTGACATAGGGTTCAAAAATGCGTGCGAGCATGGCCTCAGAGAAACCAGCGCCGTGATCCCGCACGCGCAGGCGTAGGCCATATCGCCCGTCAACAAGTTTCAGTGCTTTGGTTGAGATCACAACCGGCTTTAAGGGATGCGCGCTCGCAAGTTGTTGTTCTTGTTGAGACTCCAGCGCATTTTTCGTGAGGTTGTGTAAAACCTGACGCATTTGCAGGCGGTCAGCGCGAACAAATCCCGCTTGGGGATCGAGCTCAAGCTGGACTTCACGGCCATAAAGCGAGGCGATTTCAGTCACTAGGTCGTTGAGGCTAATCGCCTCCATTTGTGTCGAGGCAAGCCTTGAGTAATCTCGCAGTTGGTCAACCAGTGACTTGAGCGCATCGACCTGACTAACAATGGTTTGCGCTGTTTTCTCAACGAGCTCAGCTTGAGGACCTGTCAACTCTGGACTTAGTTTGCGCTGCAAGCGTTCGGCCGAAAGCTGAATCGGTGTGAGCGGATTCTTGATCTCGTGAGCAAGCCGTTGCGCCACCTCCGCCCAGGCGAGTGCGCGTTCGCCTGATAAGACCTGAGTAATGTCGTCGAGCACCACAACATAACCCGCCCGTTCACCCCCGAGTTTTGCACCGCGGGCGAGTACGACTTGGGTATCCTCACGAAGCGTCCATTGCCTTTGCCAGCTTATGGCTTCGTCCTCGGGTTGGTCGGCAAAAGCCTGATGAATTGCCTGCCCCAGCACTGGTTGTCCAGGTAACTGGAGCAAGGGCCACCCTGTACAGCCCGATAATGCCTGGCCCCATATCTTTTCGGCTTGGGCATTAGCCGATTCAAGCCTCATGGCAGCGTCAAACACAAAGACCGCTGCATCGATATGCGACAAAACACTTTGCAATCGCAAATTAACGGTTTGCAAGGCAAGCTGGTTTTGACCGATCGTTTGTTGGGCATCGTGTAAGCCTCGCGACATGCGGTTAAACGATTGCATCAATACACCAAGCTCGTCTCTTGCAGCATAGTCCTTGACTTCGATAAACTGGCCGCTAGCCAGCACTCTTGTCGCTTTGGCTAATTCAGCCAGCGGGCCTACAAGCCAGCCAGCCAGCAAGAAGGCTGCGGCCACCGCGGCAAACACGGTTAATAAGAAGACCATCACCAAAGTAATTCGAAACAAACGCTTAAGCGTTGTGCGCGATAAAGATAACTCTTGATAATCACGCCAGCCTTGTTGCGCCACTTCGGCCAATTGGGCCAGGCTTGTGGGCACCGGCGCAATCGCTGAGAGCCAGCCAGGCTCAAGGCCTCCAAGTGTTTGCTGCCATGGCACAAGTACCCTGAGCCGATAGCCCCCATCAGAACCCTCGATCGCGCTCCACTGCCCCTGTGATTTAGCCTGCCTTAACAATGCTGCAGACGTTGTGCTTGGCGCCAGACTCAACATGGTTTCACTGGCTGAGGCAATCGATTTGCCCGAAGCACTTATCAACTGAAGTTCGGAGGCGCCAAGGCGAACCCGCAAGCGCTCGAGCTGCGCTGCCAGGCTAAGGCTTGTATTGGAATCAAGCTGCTGGCTCGATTGCTTAGCGTCTTCTAGCAATCGTTGCAGCCTTGAATCAAGGCTTACCCTTGCGAGACTCAGTCCGGAATCGAGCGCACGCTCAACTGGCACATCAAACCAGGACTCAACAGAACGCTCTATAAATTGCACTGATACATAAAACATCAGGGCTGCAGGCGCAACCGCCAGCGATACAAAAATGATTGCCATTCTTGCCATCAGGCGTGACCCAAAAAGCCCACGCCTTAATCGACTCAATAGTCGCCTTAAGAGCTCGATCAGCAAAGCCAGCAAGACCACACCCAGGCCGACGGCGCTCCAAAGCAGCACTGGATAGTAGTCAGTGAAAAATTGCGTGTTACGTGTCGCAGCCGAAAGCGCAAGCAAGAGTACGCCAGCGAGTCCCATCGCAAGCACGAGCACCGCGCGCAGCACGCGGGTCAGGGAGCGCTTTTCTTCGTCCCGATCTCGAAGGGAAAGCGTTTCCATGTGCCCTCGATCGACCAATCTTTTTGGCTGATGCCTGGAATTTGTAGCGGCCTCGGCAATTGGCTTGCGTCAAGTCGCATTCTGAGCCTTAACTCGTAAGGCTGTCCTGGCTGCAAGCGCATATTTTCGATCAGCGGCCAGGCCCTCACGCGGCCCATCGCTTGAAGCGCCTCTCGCAAGCTCGCAAATCCCTGATGCAGGCCCGCCGTTTGCGCGAGATGATTTGTCGAAGGGGCCGATACGGAGCCAATACCCAGGGACGCAAGCCAGCTCGAAGGGTTTGAGAAACTCAAGCCCGATGCAACGAGAGCCTGCGAGTTTGCGCTCAGGCTTTGAAGCCGATATTGGCGGGTAATCGCGTGGTAGTGAAGGCGATAAATCCGCGATTTACCCACCAGGCGGTCGTCGGTCCAATACCAGCGAGGCTTTAATAGCTCTGCTTCCAGAACAAAGTACAAAGCTACGCCACGGTTAACAGCATCGCTTAGCGTTGGATTCAAAAGCACGCTCAAATCGGCGCTCAACCAGTAATCGTCACGACCTGCCACCTGGAGCAGGGACGCCTGCATCACCTCAATACCTTGCTCAATCGATACAGGATCTGGACCAGCGGTTGTACTCCCACCAGACTCTTGGCTTGTCTGATTGTCTTGGCTTGCTGCCAAGACCACGCCCTGCAGCCCCGCAATACCGTAGAGCAGCACAGCACCCAGCAAGAAGCTCAACACGCACTTCTTTAGGGTCTGGCCCATGTCTTGACAACGCTTAAACAGCTTGGGGTTCATGGGCTTATTATCAACGCTCATGCCCAAGCATTCATTCAATCGGGGTTGGCTTCAGCGGGTCGCTTGCGTAATCGCGCAAAATAAAAGCCATCATGTTGAAGCGATTCGTCGCATGAAGGCAACAGTGGCGAAAACCCAGTCAAGGGCTCGAGCCTGGCATCCACATACCGGCTAAGAAAGCTTTCGACCGGTTTTCGACCCTCCTGGGGAAAAATCGAACAAGTCACAAAGAGCAACATACCCCCCGGTTTGAGCAAGGGCCAAAGCCTGCAAAGCATGGCAATTTGCTGTGCCTCATGCTGGCTTAAGGCCTGTGCCTGCCGCCGCCAGCGGATCTCTGGGTGGCGGCCGATAATGCCCGAAGCTGAACAGGGTGCATCGAGCAAAATCCGGTCGAAAAACCCTTCTGGTGCGGGCAGTTTTTCCTTGCCCAAGAGATCGACACGCGCAAGCTTTGCCTGATGATCCAGTCGAGCCAGGTTCTCAGCCAGTCGCTCGAGTCGTTTCGCCGAAACATCCCAGGCATGTAGCTCACAGGATGCAAGCTCAAGGATATGGCCTGTTTTTCCACCAGGTGCTGCGCAAGCATCCAAGACACGCATCCCGTGGGCTAAGTCCATAAGCCAGGCCGCCTGTTGCGCGGCAAGGTCCTGAACAGAGAAAAAGCCCTCTGCAAAGCCTGATAAAAGCTTCGGATCGGTCGCGGGGTGAAGATAAAGCGCATCACCTGTGTGTAGGCTCGGCGAAGACGATGCGATTGAGGGCTTGGGCGATTGTGAAACATCGCCTTTGTCTGGCCCTTGTGGGATGGCAAAGGGCTTGGCAACAAAGCCCTGCTCAGCAAAAGCCGCAAGCAAGTGCTCAGCACTTGTTTTTTGTCGATTCACGCGAATACTTACCGGTGCTGGCATCGCTGCAGCCTTAAGTACTCGCGGCCAATCCTCTGGGTAGGCATTGCGAAGCGCGTCAAGCCACCAGCATGGCACATTCCAAGTGGCCTCATCATTAGCTTGAGCCCTCGCCATCAAAGCCTCTTGCTCGCGCGAGAATCGTCTTAACAAGGCGTTGGTGTATTGGGCAGTTCTTGGGGTGATCCGCTTAGCGCACTCAACGGCTTGATCAACAACCATCGCAATTTTGTTGGGATGCTCGATCATCCACGATAAGCTCAAGCGAAGCAGGCAATCACTTAGGGTCAAATTGTCAAGCCCAGGCTCACGCTGACTCATCAGGGCTTGCAACTGCCGCAGCAAACCCCATCGCCGGAGTGTCCCAGAGGCCATCTCGCGCAAAACACGCGAGGAGTCAGCGTCTTGTGGCCCCAAGCCCTGCATCACCTGCAAACGCGCGCGATGCAATTGCTCGGGCAAACCCGCTGCATGTTGAGCCTGTGGATCAAGGCTAGCGTGAAGCGCTATTGAAACCGCCTGAAGCTCCCAACTCAATCCCCAGCGTTTGCCCAAGGCCTTGGCTGCCGCAGGCTTCATGCGCTGGCCCTCCGTGCTCCGGGATTTAGCGGCACTTGCCTGGGCTTTAGGTCGGTTCATGATCATGGGGCTTGGCTGGGCCAGACGCATCGCCAAAGTAATCACCATGGGTCAACCCGTGCTGTTGCGCCCAACGCGAGGCAGCAAGTCGCCTACCACCCGGTTGTTGCACCTCGATAAGCTCCAGAAGATCTTGACCACAGGCAATGATTGGTCCATCGACGCCAAGCCCGACCACCATACCAACTCGCCCTGCTTGCAGCCCGATACTTCCCTCTTGGTAAACCTTCGCCCGCCAGCACTTCAGCATGAGCGACGAATTTTTCGCATAAACCCAACAAAAACAGCCAGGCACCGGATCAAAAGCTCGGATTCTTCGCTCAAGCACCGCAGCAGGCTGACTAAAGTCAAGCTGGCCTTCGGCCTTATTGAGCTTGCTTGCATAAGTCGCCCCGGTTATTGGCTGTTGGGTCAGGGCCCGTTCGAGCATCATCGGTTCAACATGCAATCGCTCGATGCGGTTTAAAGCTTCAAGCATTAAGGCTGCGCCGCGTTCGGCAAGTTTTGCTTGTAAAACCGTTGCATTATCGGTTGAGCCGATTGGCACAATCGCCTGTATCAGCACAGGTCCTGTGTCCAGTCCTTTTTCCATTTTCATAACGGCGACCCCGGTCTCAAGATCGCCCGCCTCAATAGCTCTTGCGATCGGTGCAGCTCCTCGCCAGCGCGGCAAGAGTGAGGCATGAAGATTCCAACAGGCCGCAGGAAACAAATCCAACACGCGTTGAGCAAGCAGCAATCCATAGGCCACCACAATCATGGCTTCGGCGCCAAGCGAGCGAAGTTCTTCGATGGCTTCTTCAGACTTGAAATCTTCAACCTGAATCAGCCTCAGATTGAGGGCTAGCGCGGCTTGTTTGACCGCGGATGGGCGAGGCTTTTGACCCCGTCCCGAGGGCCGGTCCGGTTGCGTGTAGACAGCAACAATCTCATGCTGGCTTTCATACAATGCCCTCAGGGTGGCAACCGCAAATTCCGGTGTTCCGGCAAAAACAAGTCGCATCAGTGATTAAACGGATCAAAGCGCAAGCGATGCTGCTTCGCCGCTAGGATCGTCGGCGCGGTCCTTTTCCTGCTTGAGCATCTTGGCGCGAATCCGGCTCTGCTTGAGCCGAGAAAGGTGCTGAACAAAGACTTTGCCCTGCAAATGGTCCATTTCGTGTTGGATACAAACGGCAAGCAAGCCTTCTGCGCGCACAACAAAGCTTTCGCCAGCAAGATCGAGGGCCTGCACTTCAATCACCGCTGGCCGGCTCACATCATCGTAAACCCCGGGCACCGAAAGACAACCCTCTTCATAGTCGCTCAAGCTGTCTGACTTACTGAGCAGGACCGGATTAATGAACACCATCAACTGATCCCTGGTTTCGCTGATATCGACGACGATGACTTGCTCGTGAACATCAACCTGAGTCGCAGCAAGACCGATACCAGGGGCCTCATACATGGTTTCAGCCATATCGGCCGCCAGTTGCCTGATGCGATCGTCGACCTGCGCAACCGGCTTTGCCTTGCGATGCAAGCGAGGATCGGGATAACGGAGAATGGGTAAACGTGCCATCGTCATATTGTAGTGCGGCCTTGTATTGACAGGCCACAAGCGTGGTTTCATATGCAAGGCGACAGCAAAAGATGCCTACCGCGTCATGCCCCCGACCGCGGGGCCTATTCCAAGGCAGGCAACTTATGAATATCAATCCTGATCGTCCACACGCGCGTTCTTTCGCCCACGCGCCTTCTTTAAGTGACACTGAGGGCGGCTCCTCCGAGCAAAAGACTTGGCAAACTGAAATCTCTGCGAAGCAGCCAGATAATCCCAAGGCTCAAGCACCAGACCTTGATGCTGAGGAACAAATTGCCCGGCTTTCACTGCTCCAGTGGGAAAGCCGCGGCCCATGGGCCCTTGCTTGGATCTTGCAGCACTACCCGAGTGCGAAGTCATTCTGGCGCGAAGGATGCGAGGCAACTAAGGCGCTCGCTTCGTGGTTTCAGGCTCAACAAAGCATGAAACGAAGCGCTCAAAGGCAGCCAACACTGGCGCTTCAAATCAATGCCTTAAATCCCAAAGCTTGGCGCTTTGCGCCTCAGGTGTCGCATTGGCTGCAGCAAAGCAATCATCATGTCTTGTGGAGCCTTCACGATGAGCGTTATCCCGAAGCGCTTCAGCAATTAGACGCTATGGCATCAAGTCGTCGCACAAACAAGGACGGCGATGTGGTGCAGCAGCCTGAGTCTTCAAGCGCTGAGCTTGCACCTCGCTCCTGCCGAGCGCTTTTTGTCGAAGGCGATCCGATCCATTTACACCGTCAAGGGCTCGCGCTTGTGGGGGGTCGCGCCTGCAGTGATCGTGCAGCGGCGATCGCCGCAAGCTTCGCAGGCGAGCTCGCTCGTGCAGGATTAAGTGTGATCAGTGGTATGGCCGAAGGCATTGACGCAGCCGCTCATCTTGGGGCACTACAAGGCAAAGGCATCACCGTTGCTGTCATGGGTACGGGCATTGACCGCTGCTACCCCCGAAGACATCAGCACTTGCGTGAGCGCATTGCAGAGCAAGGTGCGGTTATTAGTGCCTTGCTGCCCGGCCAAGGCATCGAGAAGTTCCGCTTTTTGCAGCGTAACCGCCTGATCGCCGCGCTAGCCGCGGCCGTACTGGTCGTACAGGCTCGTTTACAAAGCGGCGCGCTAAGCACCGCTCAGGCCGCCGTGGATTTGGGAAAAAGCGTCTTTGCGGTGCCAGGCTCAATCGATGATCCGCGCTACAAGGGTTGTCATCAATTGATTCGCCAGGGAGCAGTCCTTACTGAACGGATGGAGGATATTTTTAGCGAATTGCCCTGGTTACTGCCGGGGCCACAACAGCCAATTTTTGATCAACTGGCACCCGATCCTAACTGCGAGGCCAACGAATCCCCACTGGTCCTCGCCCTGCGCGAGCGCATGGGCCAAGACGCCTTTGATATTCACCAACTCGCAGGCCTTATGCAATCAAGTTATGAAGCAGCACTCGTGCAAAGTCTTCGCTGGGAAGTGGACGGTCTTATCCATCGCGAGCCGAATGGCCGTTATGTGCTTAAGATGTTATGAAAGCACGAAGCATCCTGTGGGTCCGAAATTGCTTCGCTGCCCGACTTTTTCACTGGCCGGGCTTGCTCAGTGCCTTTGATGACGCGTATGATCCGCCCCCTTACCCCGATTGCTATGTCCAAAACACTCATCATTGCTGAAAAACCATCGGTTGCGAGCGATATCGCCAAAGCGCTTGGCGGTTTCACCCGTCAGGGCGAGTACTTTGAAAGCGAACATTACCTGCTGTCTTCGGCGGTCGGTCATTTGGTTGAAATCGCAGCCCCCGAAGCCTTTGAAGTCAAGCGTGGCAAGTGGAGTTTTGCGCACTTGCCGGTGCTGCCCGATCATTTTGATGTACGACCTATCGCGAAAAATGAAGAGCGCTTAAAAATGCTCACGCGATTAATCAAACGCAAGGATGTCGCCGCACTCATTAATGCTTGTGATGCCGGCCGCGAGGGTGAATTAATCTTTCAGCTGATCGTGCAACACGCCAAGGGCAAGCAGCCTATAAAGCGCTTGTGGCTTCAGTCAATGACAGCTACAGCGATTCGTGAGGCCTTCGCGCATCTTCGCGAACAATCGCAAATGCAAGCGCTTGCCGATGCGGCGCGATGCCGATCCGAGGCAGACTGGCTTGTAGGTATCAATGGCACGCGCGCGATGACAGCCTTTAATTCGCGCGACGGTGGGTTTTTTCTTACGACAGTTGGCCGGGTGCAAACGCCAACGCTTGCAATCGTGGTCGAGCGCGAGGAGCAAATCAAGCGTTTTGTTCCTAAGGCCTATTTTGAATTTAGTGCCAGCTTTGCCGTGCAAGCGGGCAGCTATCAGGCACGCTGGTTTGATCCAAGCTTTAAACGCAACCCCGCTGACAGCGACGCGAAAGCGGAGCGAATTTGGGATGCGCAAAAGGCCGATGCGCTTGAGCAAAAGCTTAGGAGTTTGCTTGAAAGCGGCACAAAAGCGCTCGCAAAAGACGAATCAAAGCCCTCCAGTCAGGCTGCAGCTGCGCTTTTTGATCTCACCAGCTTGCAGCGAGAAGCGAACAGCCGCTTTGGTTTTTCGGCCAAAACAACACTTTCGCTTGCCCAGGCGCTCTATGAAAAACACAAGCTCTTAACTTACCCAAGAACCGATTCCAAACATCTTCCCGAAGACTACCTGCAAACCGTTAAAGACACGATGACTGCGCTAAGCAATGCCGAAGGTCTTGGCCGCTTTGCACAAAGCATCTTGGAACAAGCTTGGGTGAAGCCCAATAAGCGGGTGTTTGACAACAGCAAGGTAAGTGATCACTTTGCGATAATCCCAACGCCCGCGACCCCAAAGCTATCCGTGTTAAGCGAGGCCGAGGCAAAAATTTATGACATGGTCGCGCGACGCTTTTTGGCCGTGTTTTTCCCCGCCGCCCAATTTTTAGTGACCACTCGCATCAGCCAAATTGCTGACTTGTCCTTTAAAACCGAAGGCAAGGTGCTCATTGACCCGGGTTGGTTAGTCGTGATGGGTCGTGACCGGACCGACCCCGAGGCGGCCTTACCCGAACTCAATCCAAAGGGCGCCTCGCAAGAGCCGGCAAGCATGAAAGACATTGAATGCCATGCCTTGCACACCCGCCCACCAGCTCGCTTTAACGAAGCAAGTTTACTTTCGGCGATGGAAAGTGCGGGTAAGCGGGTTGATGAGGAAGACTGGCGCGAAGCCATGGCTGAAAAAGGTCTTGGCACGCCTGCAACCCGTGCTGCCATTATCGAGGGCCTGCTGTCAGAAAACTATCTTTATCGAGAAGGCCGTGAACTCATTCCCACAACCAAGGCCTCTCAGTTGATGACCCTATTACGTGGGCTAGGGGTAGAAGAACTTACGCTACCCGAGCTCACTGGCGGTTGGGAACACAAGCTTTCACTGATGGAACGCGGCGAGCTTGAACGCGCCCAATTCATGCGCGAAATTAGCCAGATGGCCAAGCAAATCGTCGAACGTGCGAAAAACTTCGCCGCCGACACCGTGCCGGGGGATTTCGTCGACCTTCAATCGCCCTGCCCGGCATGTGGTGCCCTTGTGAAGGAAAATTATCGTCGCTACGCCTGCGTGGCCTGCGACTTCTCGATCTCAAAAACGCCAGGCGCCCGCACCTTATCGATCGATGAAGCTGAAGCCTTAATTGCCCAGAAAGAGATAGGCCCGCTACAAGGTTTTCGCAGCAAGCAGGGGCGTCCTTTTTCCGCGTTACTTCGCTTAGGAGCAGACCATCGTTTGGCCTTTGACTTTGGACAAGGCCCTCAAGGCGATGACAGCAACGCAGAAGCGCCAGATCTCAGTCAATTGCCTTATGTAGGGAGCTGCCCAAAATGTAAAGGGCGAGTGCTCGAGCAAGCGCTAGCCTACGCCTGCGAACACAGCTTGACCCAGGCCAAGCAGTGCGACTTTCGCTCAGGTAAGGTCATTCTTCAACAAATGATCAGCACCGAGCAAATGCAAAAGCTACTTACCGAGGGGAAAACTGATCTGCTTCAAGATTTCGTTTCAGCCAAAACAAGGCGTAAGTTCAAGGCTTACCTCACGCTTGACTCCCAGGGTAAGGTGGGGTTTGAGTTTGCTGCGAGGGCGCCAAAGACCAGCGCTGCCAAGCCTCAAGCTCGCGCTTCGAAAGCGCGCTCAAAGCCAACGTCGTAAGCCGGTAATAAATCATTTGCCCGTAAAGCTCAGCAAGCAGCGAGACCTCAGGGTCAAGCTGAGCATCAGCGCCTCGAGAGGGCCTCACTGCCCGAGCCCGGTTTATCGCCAGCTCGAGTTGTTGTAAAGAAATCATACCCTTGTGACTGCTTTCACATTTTCTACTTGAAATATTCACCGCATTGCACAATCATCGCGTATGGCGATGGAATTTCTCGACCAAGGCAGGCAAGACTGCCTGCCAACAAAGCTGACAACAGCCAGCGAGCTGCTTGCGGACTGCGCTTCGGCGCACAAAAGCCAAATCCAGAGCAGTGCGCTTTCAACGCCGTCCTTGAGGCAGACCATAACACCTGCCTCCGAGTGGATGGCTTGGCTTAACAAGGTCAGCTGGGTTTTTGCTTACGGCTCACTCATCTGGAATCCCGAAATCCCGGTGCTTCGTGGACTGCAAGCCCGTGTTGATGGCTACCACAGACGATTTTGCATCAGTTCAACCCGTTATCGAGGTACGCCCGAAGAACCCGGGGTGGTTTTAGGTCTAGACCGTGGCGGTTGCTGTCACGGTATGGTCTGGGAGTTGACCCCAGGCCAGGAAGCGCTCGCGTTGGAGAAGCTTTGGGCCCGAGAAATGCGAAACGGGGCCTACCTTCCACGGCTCTTAAAGTTGCGCCTTCGCTGCGGCGCCAAGGTTGATGCCCTTGGCTTTGTTGCTAAAAGGGAACACCCAAGCTACTTGCGTTTAAGTGAAGTCGACTTGATCAAACGACTAGCCTGCTGTAGGGGCGATCGTGGTTCAAACATGGATTATCTCGCCCACACCGTCGGCGCACTGAAAAAACATGGCATCGCTGACCATGGGCTTTTGTATTTACTCGAGCAAGTCCAGCGCGGCAAAGGCTAAATTCGCTAGGCCTGCCCCGCATAATCGCAACATGCGAAACCGTCTGGATCTGGCCGATCTTCAACTCTTTGTCCATATTGCCGAGGCCTTGAGCCTTACACGAGCGGCCGAACAAAGTGCAATGTCGCTCGCCTCAGCCAGTAATCGGGTTCGGCAACTCGAGGAGCAACTTGGTACTAAGTTGCTCTATCGGCGCACCCATGGGGTTGCGTTAACCGCTGCGGGTGATGCGCTTTTGCTCCATGCCCGACGAGTGTTAAGACAGCTTGATCACTTGCATATGGATTTACGCGACTTTGCCGTGGGTTTGCGTGGCCATGTGCGCCTTTTTGCCAATACAACCTCGATTTCAGGTGATTTGCCAGAGGCATTGGGCTTATTTCTCACTCAAAACCCTACCGTCACTATCGATCTTAAAGAACATTTAAGCGCCGATGTTGTGCTGGCTTTAAAACAGGCGCGCGCTGACCTCGGTATTGTGGCCGGTGAGATTGATACAGAAGGATTAGCTGTTCATGAATTCGGACATGACGATCTTGTACTTGCAGTCCCCAAGACCCACCGCCTGACCGCTCGCAAGCAAGTTCATTTTGCCGATACGCTTGAGGAATACCATGTCACCTTGAGCCAAAGTAGCGCGCTCGCAGGATTTATATCGGCGCAGGCTCAACAGCTTGGTGCAGACTTGCAATTTCGACTACAAATGGCAAGTTTCGATTCAATTTTGCGCATGATCGAAGCGGGCGTTGGCGTAGGTGTCGTACCACGCTCGGCCGCGGCACGCTATGGACGCAGGGGTTTATTTGCGGTGGTCGATCTCCACGACAGCTGGGCAATGAGGGAATTAAAAATCGTTGCCAAGGAAGCAGCGAGTCTGCCGAGGTCGGCAAAATCTTTGCTCGATTTTTTAGTGCAATGGCCTCAGACACATCGCAGACGTGCGCGGTACCGGCGACTATGAGTTAAGCGTTCGAGCAAAATCTATAAACCATTGAACACTTTGGGGGTTAGCCATTGAATCCTTATT
>JALQWJ010000006.1:12857-17375 GCA_023258775.1 Burkholderiaceae bacterium
AAAGTGCGCGGCACTTCCGAGATGGCATGGACTGCATTCGGAACATGGCGGGCCGATAATTGTTCGCGGATTGCGTTTAACAATCGTTTACTCAAGACTTCATCGAGTGCATTGGCACCGCGCAAAACCACAAATAAAAGCATCATGCTTGGACGGCCCAAATACTCAAGGTCGATGACTAACGAATCAGCAATCTCTTCGAATGTTTCAACAACACGATAAAGCTCACTTGTCCCCATGCGGATACCGTATCGGTTTATCGTTGAGTCTGAGCGTCCGTAAATGATCGCAGTCCCCCGATCCGTGATCTCCAACCAATCGCCGTGCCGCCACACGCCTGGGTACTGGGTAAAGTAACTGTCAAAATAACGTTTATTTTCTTGATCGTTCCAAAAGTATAAGGGCATGGAGGGCAATGGCTTGGTGCAGACCAGTTCGCCCACTTGATTGACCAAAGCCCTGCCCTCGTCATCAAAAGCTTCGGTTGCCGAACCCAGACAGCGACATTGCATCTCACCCTCATAGACAGGCAGCATGACCGATGCGCCGATAAAGGCGGCCCCTGGATCAGTTCCACCCGAGATGCTTGCCAGCATCACATCGCTACTCACCGATTCATAAACCCAGCGATAACCTGCCGCCGTCAAAGGTGAACCGGTTGAACCAAGGGTTTTAAGGGCTCCAAGATCAAAGATCTGTCCTGGTTGATACTGCGCTTTGATACACATGCCGATGTAGGCAGGGCTAATGCCAACCAATGCGGCGCGATGTCTGCTCACGAATGACCACAGGGTATCGAAATTGGGATAGCTTGGATGCCCGTCAAGCTGCAAGATCGTCGCGCCTGTCATCAACGCACTCACGAGCGAGTTCCACATAATCCAACCGGTAGAGGTTTGCCAGAAAAATCGGTCTCCGGGCGAAACGTCGAGCCCTAATGCCAAGCTTTTTAGTCCTTCCACAATCGTGCCGCCGTGTCCATGAACAATAGGCTTTGGCATGCCAGTGGTTCCCGAGGAATAAACAATCCACAAGGGCGCATCAAAGGGTAAGGGTAAAAAACTAGGCTTTCTTTTATGAGCTCTTGTTTGCGCTAGAAAATCATGCATATTCACGAAGGCTAAGCCCTGAGCCTGACAATGGGACTCGATTAGGTCTTGCTTTTGTAGCGACGGCAATAAGATCAACAAACGAACACTTGGCAATTGCTTTAATATTTCGACCAATATGTCGCTGCGATCAAAGGCTTTACCCGCGTAGTGATAGCCATCTACCGCTACCAATACACGGGGCTCAATTTGTCGAAAACGATCAAGAACGCTTGTTGCGCCCATATCAGGCGATGCTGATGACCAGATTGCACCCAAGGAAGCACTAGCCATAAGCGCCATGAGCGCTTCAGGTAAATTTGGCATAAAGGCTGCCACCCGGTCGCCCCGCTCAACGCCGTGTTCTTGCATCAAGGATTGTAAGTGCGCAACATCGGCACTAAGTGCCGTCCAGGTCCATTGACGTTCAGGCTGGGTCTCACTTTGAGCAATCACAGCGACTTGATGCGCGATGTTGTCCTGATCAGCCCAATGCAAACACTGTTGTGCGTAGTTAACTGCTGCACCGCTAAACCACTGCGCACCTGGCATATTGGCCTTGGGAAGTACTTGTTGATAGCCTGGTTCGGGAGAATGACTGATGACGCCAAAATGTTCCCAAATGCTTGCCCAGAAGTCTTCGATATCTTCAACAGACCATTGCCAAAGCGCTTGATAATCCGAAAAAGCCAAGTTGCGGGTTTGCTCCAAAAACGACAAATACCGCCTTGTTGGCGATTGGGCTAATCGCTCAGAACTTGCCTGCCAGAGGATGGGCGGTATGGGCTTTGCCATGGTCACTTGGTCCTTAAAACGGTTTGAAGTTTAGATCGTTGCAATCGGCGTAGCTGGTGAACCGACAGCGCCTGGCAGACGAAGCGGCGGTGCTGTCAGTAAGAAACGAGAACGGCCCTGGCGCTTTAAAGCGAGCGCCAATTCATGCAGGTACCAAATTTCTCCCAGCGGAACGCCAAGCTTAAATAGGCAGTGCTGATGCAATGGCAAGGTGGCACAAGGTCCGGGCGGCTTGCTGCCATCGTAGTGCTCCACAGCATAGTTGTCTGCGATCAAGGCGCTAATTTGGCTATCGCTGATCCATTGCAATAAGCGCTCATCACGACCATCTAGTGCTGCGCACATATGATGAGCGAGCCTGGCATCAGGACTACCTGCCCACTGCACAATGCGATCTGTAAAACCGGTATAAATACAAAGCATATCGCCGGCTTCTACTTCTACTTGCTGCGATGCCATTAGGTTTTGCAATAGCTCATAGCCCACCACCGTGCGTTCGTCACCGAGTTGATCGCGTAAATTGATCAACACGCCCCGACCCTGCATACCGTGCTTGGCCAAATGGTCAACACTGAGTGCATGCGCGGCCGACTGCCAGGCCGATGCCTCTTGCCCGTTGTCATGACTTGTTAGCTCGCTTAGCGAGAAGGACTTATCCGGGCGATAGCCGTTATAAAAAACAGGCTCTGCGATCCCATCCGCATTTGCATCAAACAAACTGCCAACATGGGCGAAACTATCCCATTGTGTTGAATATTGAAGCCATAACAAAACCTTATCGTCGTTGACTACGTCAGTGGCGTCTTCAACATCACGGCGCACCTCGTAAATCCAATTCGGTGCACCCTGCCTGATCGTTGGTGAAATCTTCGGTGGAAATCTTCTTGGATTCAGAACATTACCCCCTGGCAGGTTAAGCGGTAGGGAAAGGCAAAAGCTTTCCCCTGTTTTTACCTCTGCCACGCCTTGAAGAACTTTCTGGGCTGTAATGAGGTTCACGCGACCGAGCTGGTCGTCGTCACCGAAATCGCCCCAGGTTGACCCCTGGGGGCGTTGTTGATAGCGCTTTGAAATCATCTTCTTTGCTCCCTTAGCGATAGCTTAAGATTCAGGTTGATGTTGAGCAATCAGTCAAGCTCATCCGTCGGCTTTTTTAAGAATTGCATCAATAAGGTGATTTCATGGCAAGCACGCTAGCTTTGCAAGTTCATTCGGCCCGTTTATGGGACAGCCTGATGGACTTGGCACAAATTGGAGCAACCCCAAAGGGCGGCGTACGCCGTTTGGCGCTAACAGCGCTTGATCGACAAGCAAGAGATCTGGTTTGTAGCTGGTTTCGTGATGCTGGTCTAAGCCTGCGTATCGATCAGATTGGCAATGTTTTTGCTCGTCGGGAAGGCACAGACCCTTCGCTTGCCGCTGTAGCAACAGGGAGTCATATTGACACTCAACCCAGTGGCGGCAAGTTCGATGGTAATTATGGCGTGCTCGCAGGGCTGGAAGTTGTTCGATGCTTAAACGATGCTGCAATTTCAACGAAACGGGCTATTGAGATTTGTATTTGGACCAATGAGGAAGGCTCGCGCTTTACGCCCGTTATGATGGGTTCTGGGGTTTGGGCGGGCGCTTTTTCCCTACAACATGCACTAGAGGCTAGAGACAGCGCCGGCATTCGTGTAGCAGATGCGCTCCGCGAGATTGCCTATGAAGGCTCAATCCCTTGTGGACCCAGTGCCCAGTATCCAAGCTATTACGCATATTTCGAAGCCCATATCGAACAGGGGCCTGTTTTAGAAGACGCCAAAATTCCAATCGGTGAAGTCATTGGCGCTTTAGGTCAGCGCTGGTTTGACCTTCGAATTCAAGGCATGGACGCTCACGCCGGGCCAACACCTATGCATTTGCGTCAAGACGCGCTCTTAGCCGCAGCACATATCGTTCAAGAAGTAAACACCATAGCACTTAAGCACAGTCCTTATGGACGAGGTACGGTTGGCAGCTTGCGGGTTGAACCCAATTCGCGCAACGTGATTCCTGGACTTGTGAATTGCACGGTTGATTTTCGCCACCCAGAACTTGCTGGGTTAATCGACATGGAAGCCAACTTGCGTCGCTTTGCAGCGCAACTTGCAGCGCAAAAGCGTTTGACCATTGATATTGAAAAAGTTACCGAATTTGCGCCTTGTCAATTCTCGAGCCTTTGTCTGGATGCTATAAAAACAAGTATTAAAGACTTGGGCCTATCAAGCATGCAAATTGTTAGTGGTGCTGGCCACGACGCAGTCTATGTTGCCAGGAAGTCACCGTCAGCAATGATCTTTATTCCCTGCAAGGATGGCATCAGCCACAACGAAATTGAAGATGCCCTGCCAGAGCATATCGAAGCGGGCGCTAATGTTTTGCTCAATGCGATGTTTCAATTAGCACAACATTAGTTTTTATGTATGTTCACCTTGCTTACGCCAGCATTGCGAATTCATCGTGCTTTTCGTGAGAGGCTCATCGGGTTAGACACTTATTCAGCGCGCAAAAAGCTGATCGATATCGGCAAAAGCCTTGAATTCGAGCGCATTGCCAGAAGGGTCTAGGAAAAACATCGTGGCTTGTTCACCGACCTGACCTTGGAAACGTATAT
>JALQWJ010000070.1 GCA_023258775.1 Burkholderiaceae bacterium
CTTATTGTCGCCTGGCTTGACCCAAGCAAGTTCCAACCAGTGCCAATAACTTGGTGCAAAAGGCCACAACACATAGGTCCGCGGCGCATCGCGGCTAAAAACGCGACTGGTCAAATGGTCAAGCCACTCGCCATAGGCATTTACCTCATCAAAGGCGCCGAGCGTTTGCATCAATTGAGCATTCGTTTGGCGGTTTTGGCTTTCAGTCACCAATGGCTTTTCGAAGTATTTTTTGTATCGATCTGCAGAAATTCGTACCGGTCCCGAAATGCGATCATGAAGACTTCCCCAGGTTCTGCCGCGCAATCGATCCTTAAGCGCTGCTAAATCTTTCTCGAGAACAGCTAGCTCTTTTTCAGAGGAACGACCTTCGTGCAGATGGATCAGGGTCTGCTGTCCAAGCATATTGTCAAACAGAATCGAGGCTTTTGGATGGGCAAGCAATAGGGCATCAAGCTGTTCAAGTGCATCGGCCTGATGCCACTGTAGGTGCTTCAAGCCACGGTGTCGAAGGCTAAAAAGCCAGCCCGCCAATGGATCAAGATCAACCGCCGTCAGCTTCGTGAAGCCCTTGAGCCAGGAGGTGTTCAACATCCAGCCAGCGCTGCAACCAAGCAATAACAGCTCGCCCTCTTTCGGTCCATTGGCTTGGTGGTACCGGTGAATCGCCTCTCGGGTCGCCTGCCATTGCGCGTCGCGTTGCCAGGCTCGCCAGTGCCAAACCGTACCACCGCTAATCGAGTTCACATTTGCAAACCAAAAACTATCACCGGCTAACTCAGGCAGCCTTTAACCATGCTCCATACTGCGCCAGGTCAACATTACCGCCACTCAAAAGCACCCCAATTTTTGCGCTTGGCCCAAACTCGCGTTGCCTCAACGCTGCCGCTGCAGCCAAGCATCCTGTTGGCTCAATCACGATCTTCATCCACTGCGCAAAAAAACGCATGGTATCGATGAGCGCCTGATCCGATACTGTTTCTATCGCTGTAACATGTTGCTGGATGATGGCAAAGGTGATGTCCCCAACTCGCGTGGTGCGAGCACCATCAGCGATCGTATCGGGTACATCAATACTGACTGGCTCACCACGTGCAAAGGCCAATTGCACATCGTTGCCTGTCTCGGGCTCAACACCGATAATCTGACATCCCGGAGACAGTGCGCTCGCTGCCAGCGCACAACCTGATAGCAGGCCCCCACCACCTAAGCAAACATAAAGCGCATCCAGGGCACCGACTTCTTCAATCAGCTCCATCGCGCTTGTTCCCTGCCCAGCAATCACCATTGGGTGATCGAAAGGCGGGATCAACCGATAGCCCTCGCGCTCAAGCAGTGCTTTTGCCACGATCTCCCGATCCTCGCTTAGCCGGTCGTAGTGAATAATTTGAGCACCAAAGGATTGAGCAGCCTGCATTTTCGCCTGAGGCGCATCCTTGGGCATGACCACAACCGCTTTGATACCTTCAATCTGACAAGCCCTTGCAATCGCCTGGCCGTGGTTACCCGAGGAAAAAGTAATGACTCCTGCTTTGCGCTCTTGCGGGTTTAAGGCTCGAACCGCGTTTAAGGCACCACGAAACTTAAAGGCACCGGTTCGCTGGAAGTTTTCGCACTTAAAAAACAAGCGCGCACCGGCACGGCGATCGGCTTCGGCGCTGGTGAGAACAGGGGTTCGACGAATCTGGTCAGCGATACGTGAAGCGGCCTCCCGGACCGCTTCAAATCCTGGGATCGTTGACAACTCAGTCTGCATACTGGCCCGCAGCGCGAATCACTTTGCCCCATTTTTCAATCTCAGCACCCAAGTGCGTGCGCAAACCGTCGGGCGTTTGCTTTGACACTGGCGTGATCTCTGCACCTAGGTCCTTCATACGTTTCATCACTTCAGGATCTTTAAGCGCAGTTTGAAGCGCGGCTGTCAGGGTGTCGATGACAGGCTTGGGTGTTCCTTTGGGTGCATAAACGCCATGCCAGACGACCACCTCAAAGTCCTTTAATCCTTGTTCATGCAAGGATGGTGTGTTGGGCAAGGCGCCTATTCTTGACTTGGTTGTGACCCCAAACAACTTCACTTTACCTGCATTGATATGAGGAATTGTTTGCGTGGTCTGATCACAGAGCACATCCACATGCCCGCCCATTAATGCGGTCAGTGCCGGCGCAGTTCCATTAAATGGAACTGTTGTCAGGTCGGTAGCAAGCGTTTGCTGGAACAAAGTACCGCATAAGTGCGACACAGCGCCAAGGCCAGCGTTGGCAAGGTTTACCTTTGCCTTATTGGCCTTAATCCAAGCGACCAATTCTTCAAAATTTTTCACTGGCAAGTCCTGACGACCGATTAAAGTCATCGGGACATCAACCGCTTGACCAATATATTCATAATCGGTGAGCGGATTAAAGGGTAGCTTCCGATACAGCGCCGGTGCTGTTGCCATACCGTTATGGTGAATAAACAAGGTATAGCCATCGGGCTTGGCCTTAGCGACCAGGTTACCTGCAATCGTTGCACCTGCGCCAGGCTTGTTGTCGACTGCCACCGCCTGACCCAGTGTTTTTGTCATCGACTGCGCGAGCGATCTAGCCACAATATCGGTGGGACCACCGGCAGCAAATCCAACAACTAAAGTGACTGGCTTTGTGGGGTAGGTTTGCGCACTCGCAGCCGAGCTGGCAAGCATGGCACCCATGCCAAAAACAGCCGAGGCAAAACTGATGGCGGCAAGGCCTGTGGACTTCAAGACCTGTCTGCGGCCAGCGGTGAAGGTTTCTTTAAACACGGTAGGGCTCCTTTGTTTGCTATGATTTTTAGTTGAATGATATCTCGTCAAGCCTTATTCAGGCGGTAGGCAGGCAAACTCGCGGCGGATACTAGCGCCATGCTGATCAAGATCAGGAGCGGCATCAAAAGACCCGGTTTGCCAGTCTGCATCAAAAGGGGGTGCCATCATTTGAATTTGTGCCTCGCCAAGCCGCATCGGCCAGTACCGCGCCTGTGCATGGTCTGCCACCGCGGCCACTGTATTGATCCCACCAAAGGCAATATCGGCGCTTTGCAAGGATTTTTCCATGTCGGCGCGGCTGTGCATGGCAAATCGTTGGCTGATCAACGCATCAAGCGCTTCACGATGTTTAACGCGATCAGCGTTTTCTTTAAAACGCATATCCTGTGCAAGCGCCGCATCGCCGAGCACATGCTCACATAGCCTGGCGAATTCGCGATTATTTTGGACGGATATCAGCAAAATCTCATCGTCTGCGCAGCGAAAACCACCATAGGGCGCAATCGATGGATGTTGTAAACCTACACGGGCTGGCGCCTTATTGCTATAAATTTGGTGTAGTAATGGAACCGCCATCCAATCGAATGCACCAGAAAAAAGAGAAACATGAAGGCTTGCACCATGCCCCGTTCTCTCACGCAAAAACAAAGCTTGCTGCACTGCTGATAAGGCATACATGCCTGCACCGATGTCGCAAAGGCTCACGCCAATCCTTCCGTAGGCCTGCGGTGCTCCGCTGACAGCAAGAAGGCCAGACTCACCCTGAACCAGAAAATCGTAGGCCTTTAAGTTGGCACGTTCGCCCGATTGACCATAGCCCGAAATATCAAGGGTTATCAAGCGCGGATACAAGGCACGCAGTGCGGCTGACCCTAGCCCAAGACGATCAACTGCGCCAGGCGCTAGATTTTGGATAAAGACATCGGCCTTGGCAATTAAGCGCTTCATAAGAGCAAGATCTTCGGCTTGCTTAAGATCGAGTGCAATCGATTCTTTGCCGGTATTTAGCCAAAGAAAATAAGAGGCCTGACCATGGACCGCTCGGTCATAGCCGCGAGCAAAATCACCTTCAGGACGCTCCACCTTGATGACTCTCGCACCTGCCTGAGCAAGACGCGAGGAGCAATAAGGCGCAGCGACCGCCTGCTCAAGCGCTACAACCGTGATCCCCTCGTAGGGTTTGCTGTTCATGGCTTCTTTATAACCGGGAAATCACCTGCTGTTATTATAAAAACATCATTCAAGCGTACATAACGACGAAAAGCAGCGTTGACTTCCTCAAGCTTGATCGATGTGCGCAAGTCACGCATGGCCTGCAAATGATCAACCGAGCGGGACTGCTCCTCGAGCCAGTTTAAGGTTCCTGCCAGCACAGATTCTTGCGCCCACGCGAGGTTAATCTCGGCCTCAAGCCCTTGTTTGGCCTTTTGTAACTCGCCTTCTTCAAACCCTTGGGACTCAGCACGCTTAAATTCCTCGCTCATAAGCTGCTGCAATCGCTCTAAATTTTGCGGCGCAAAAATCGCATAAAACATAAGTGACGCTGCTTTGCCAGGTTCGCCACCCGAAAGCGATCCGCCAACGCCATAGCTAAGCCCCTCTTTCTCGCGTACCCTATCCCACAAACGACCCGTTGGTGAACCACCACCGGCGAACATCCTCATCGCCAGACGGAGCGCCTGATAGCTTCTCGAATGATCTGCAAGATTAAATCGTTGCTGGGCGAGCCAGATCGCGTTTTTCTTCTCAGGGGTAATGATGTTTTCCGTTGTTGCTTTCACATCAAGAGCAGGACGATCAATACGCTCATAAGCAACAAGTGGTGGTCTTTGCACCGTCCATTGCTTCCAAAAAGCTAACAATGCCTGATCGATGCGTTCGGGCGCTACATCACCAATCAAACTGACCACCATCGGCCCTGGACGCACAAAGCGATCCCAGAAGGCCTTTAACTCATCGAGTTGAATCGCTTTTAATTGCTGTAGGCTTTCCTCAAAACTTGGCACATACCGAGGATCCCCTTTCGGATAACTTGAAAACTTGGCCGACATCGTGCGCAATGCAATTGCTTGAGGATCCTGGCGAGACGATTCAATCGATGCGATCGCCGAGGCCCTTAATTCTTCGAATTCAGCCTGATCAAAGGCTGGTTCGCTGAGTGCTTTTAGCAAGCGTGACAAGCCCTCTTCGAAGCGCTCAGCCGGGAGTTTGAGCGAAAGTGTGAGACCTTCAGCGCCGCCCTGTATTGACCAGCTTGCCTTGAGTGCTGTCATGGTCTCGGCAAAAGCCTTTTTCGACTGACCAACGATGCCCCGAGAGAGCATAGCGATCGCAAGTCCGGCAGCATCGCTTTTGCTTTGTAGATCTTTCAAGTTGCCATATCTGAGGTTTGCCTGAAGGACCACTAGGTTTGAGGCATTACGCTTGCGAATGCTTTGAACCGTCAATGACGGTGCTAAGGTATCCCTTCGCAGCCTAGCGTTGATGTTGGACGGTGACACCTCGAATGCCTCGCCCTGATCGATTGCTGCCTTTGCTGCGAATCCTTGCATAGCCTCAGCAACCGAGGCTTGGCGTTGCTCTGGCGATCGTGTGGGTTTCTGTGCTGGCTCAAAAACCCCCAAGGTTCGGTTACTTTCAAGCCAAAAGGCTGTAGCAACCCGATTCACATCCTCAAGCCTTGCTGCTGCAATTCGATCCCGTTGTTGAAACAACATCCGCCAATCACCCAAGGCTATTGACTCTGAAAGGTTATAAGCAACACGCTCGGGATCGGCAAGCATTTGCTCATACTGGGTCACAAAATAGGCCTTGGCTGCAGCTAACTCGGCCTCGGTAAAGGGCTCATTGGCAAGGGACTCCGTGAGATCGAGCAGCGCTTGCCTTGCCTTTTCAGTGGTCTGGTCAGATTTCAACTGCAAGGCGAAAATTACATTCGAAGGTTCTGGCGCCGAACGCGGCCAGGCCCAAATGCCGGCGGCAAGCCCCTTTTTCACGATGCGCTCGCTGATTCGATTGTTTGGGCCACCTAGCATATGGGTGGCGAGAATCATCGCTGCAAAGTCTTGATGTAGCGCTGATGGTGCATGGTAGGAAAGCACAATCGCAGGCGCCTCACCGACTCGGCGCAATCGCAATTCACGCGCACCCTCCTGGACTGGTTCAACGGTGTATGTCGGCTCCAGGCTTCGCTCAGGCTTTGCAATGACCGCGAAGGCCTGTTCTACCCAAGCGATGACTTTGGCGGGATCAAATGCGCCACTAACCAGCAAGGCTGCATTATCGGGTTGATAAAAGTGGGTGTAGAAGCGTCTCAGCCTTTCGATCGATACATTTTCAATATCAGAGCGAGTCCCGATGATCGCCTTGCCGTAGTTGTGCCATGTATATGCAGCTGCAAAAACCTGCTGATACAACACACCAACCGGATTATTTTCGCCGCGTTCAAATTCATTACGAACAACCGTCATCTCTGAGTCGAGATCCTGCTTACGGATATAGGCATTGACAAGCACATCACCAAGCCATTGGATCATCCATTGGGTGTTTTCATCGCTACGAGGAAAGCTCGCAAAATAATTAGTACGATCCCAAGAGGTTGTGCCATTAACTCGGAATCCTCGACTTGACAGCTCCGCAATGCCGCTTGGAAATTTCGGTGAGCCCTTAAACACCAAATGTTCCAAAAGGTGTGCCATACCGGTCTCGCCGTAGCCCTCATGGCGCGAACCCACATTCACGGTGAGATTAATCGTCGTTGAGGCCTTGGTGTTATTGGGATAAAGGATGAGTTGCAAACCATTGGGCAGCCGGTATGACACCATGCCCTCAACCTCATGCATTGGTTTGGATGCCCAAGCAGGAACTTGCTGCGCTAAACAAAAGCTCGCCGAAAACCCAAAAAAAAGACACAGCAAGAACAAAAAACCCCTACCGCGCTTGCCAGTCGCTTGCTCTGGCGAACTTTGTGCCTTCAGTACAGCATAAAGCTTCAATAAACTAAAACTTTCACAAATGCGCTGCATTCAATTAAGCCCCTGAGATTCAACTCGTCACATCAGCAAAAGCACCAACGCCGCTAGACGGGTTGAAAGCTTACCAGTGCGCTTGAACTGCAAAGCGCAAGCTCCGTGGCTGAACAGGGAATAAATAGCTGCCTCCCCAAGATTGCGTCGGCGCTTCGCGCCAATCGGCTCGGTCAAGCACATTATTTACCGCTAAGGTCCAACGCAAACGCAACTTAGGCAGTTTTTGCTGCCAGTGCAGCGCGCTATCCCATTGCCAACGCGAAGGCAAGCTCACTGCTGGGTCTTGAACAGACGCACTCGATAGCAAAACCGGTTTGCTGCCCACTGCGTAGAAGCGGTTTTGCCATTGCCAACCGGGATTTGCAATAGGCCACCGATGCAACAAATGCATTGTCCACGGCGCCACATTAATCACTGCAGCCCCCTCAC
>JALQWJ010000071.1 GCA_023258775.1 Burkholderiaceae bacterium
GGAGCATATTGCCGACAGACAGGAGTCGGTCGAAGACGCCAAGCGTATCCAAACACTTTTGCGGGTTGCGCATTACATCTTAAGTGCGAGCACAGTGGCTGTGACCGCTTTGCTCGTGCTTGGAGAGCTCGGTATTTCGCTTGCACCCATACTTGGCGCTGCCGGCGTTGTCGGCATTGCTGTGGGCTTTGGTGCCCAAACACTCGTAAAGGACTACGTGAGTGGTTTCCTGCTCTTGCTTGAAAACCAGATTCGTGTGGGCGATATGGTTGAAATTTCAGGGAAAGGTGGCGTTGTTGAAGAGGTAACCCTTCGATTCATTCGTTTGCGCGACTTTGGTGGCAATGTGCATTTCATTCCAAATAACACCATCGGTGTTATTACCAATTCAAGTCTGGGATTTGCTTATGCGGTTTTGGATGTTGGAATTGCGTATGGATCAGATATTGAAGCTTCGATGCAGGTCATGCGCGAGGTTGATGAAACAATGCGCGACGATCCGAATTTTTCAAGCAAAATCCTCAAGCCACTTGAAATTGCTGGCGTTGATCAATGGGCCGATTCCTCAATCATGATCAAGGCACGAATTCAGGTGAAACCGCTGGAACAATGGCATGTGCGTCGCGAGTTCTTAAAGCGCCTAAAACTGGCCTTTGACGCACGAGGCCTAGAAATCCCTTTTCCTCATGTGAAACTAGTCAAATGAATCAAATGCTCCAATTTGCATCGGGTGCAGATGTATTAGCGTCGATTGGGAAAAAGCTTGGGCCTGGTGAATGGCTTTGTATGGATCAGGAACGAATCAATGCCTTTGCCAAAGCAACAAGCGATTTCCAATGGATTCATGTTGATGCCGAAAAGGCTGCCAAGGGCCCTTTTGGTACAACAATCGCTCACGGCTTTCTCTCTTTATCGCTGGTTGCGCCACTGCTTGGCGCATTGCTGCGCTTTGAACATCTCGCGATGAGTTTGAACTATGGCTGTGAAAAGGTTCGATTTCCTGCACCAGTTCCGGTGAATGCGAGGCTACGTGCTCAGGGCGAAGTGGTGAAGGTCGAGCGTATCGCTGAGGTTCCCGACACCGTGCAAGCGACGATCCGAGTGAGCATCGAGATCGAAGGCGGGACAAAGCCAGCTTGTGTTGCCGAATCAGTCAGTCGTTGGTACTTTGACCCAGCCCTGAACAACAGCGCTGGCATTGCAGGACCGGTCTAATCTGACGGATAATCATCGATTACTTTTAAACGGTCCGATGCCAGACCTTCGGCTGCCTGCGTCGATTTGCCTGCCAGACTAAACCATTGATTTTTTAGGATCTTTGTGCAATTTTCTGATTTCGCTTTTGCAGAACCAATTAATCGTGCCATCGCCGAGATGGGCTACTCCCTGCCAACGCCCATCCAGGCGCAGGCAATTCCAGTTGTGCTCCAAGGCGAAGATGTCATGGGTGCAGCCCAGACAGGAACCGGTAAGACAGCAGGGTTTGCACTGCCAATACTTCAGCGTTTAATGGTCCACGCTAATGCCAGTGTTTCGCCAGCCAGACATCCAGTGCGGGCTTTAATGCTGGCGCCGACCCGAGAACTTGCCGACCAGATTTACGTCAACGTGCGTGACTATGCGAAATACACGCCGCTTCGGGTCGCAGTGGTCTTTGGCGGTGTTGATATCAAGCCTCAACTCGCGAGTCTGCGACAAGGCTGCGAGATTTTGATTGCTACACCGGGGCGCCTGCTTGATCACATCGAGCAAAAATCAGTCACACTTACCCAGGTGCAGGCCTTGGTGCTTGATGAGGCCGACCGGATGCTTGATATGGGTTTTTTACCCGACATTCATCGGATTATTCGCTTATTGCCGCTCGAACGGCAAAATCTGATGTTTTCAGCTACTTTCTCGCCAGAGATTCGAAAGCTTGCAGAAACTTTTTTGCGTAACCCGAAGCTCATCGAGGTTGCCCGTCGCAACGCCTTGGCAGACAATGTCGAGCAGACGGTATACCGCGTTAGCTCGGACGATCAAAAGCGTTCTGCGGTATCGTATCTTTTAAAAGAACGTGGTCTCAGCCAGGTCATTGTCTTTACCAATACAAAAATAGGTGCGAGCCGGCTTGCCCGTGATTTGGCGCGGGAGGGTTTGAGCGCTGATGCGATTCATGGCGATAAATCGCAACAAGATCGTCTGATGACCCTTGAAGGTTTCAAGCAGGGTAGGGTATCGGTACTTGTTGCAACCGATGTGGCGGCGCGAGGTTTGGATATTGCCGAATTGCCTGCCGTGATTAATTTTGATCTGCCCTATTCGCCCGAGGATTATGTTCACCGAATCGGCCGCACCGGGCGGGCCGGTGCATCTGGTGTTGCGCTGTCGCTCATGACCCAATCCGATGAGCGCTATCTCACCGAGATTGAAAAGCTGACCAAGCGAAAGTTTGAGATCAAAGAGCTCGCGTTGCCGACGATTCACGACACACCAGTTTACGCTTCCAACACAGCCTCGCAGGCAATCCGTGTGCCACGACAGCGTCCGCAGTATGAGGCTTCGGCTCGAAAACTGCCGGGCTACTCGACCGATCCGTTTTTTTTCAGACCCTATGAACCAAGCGATATTGCTCCGCTCACATCCGCGCTTGGCGGGGCAACTGAAGCCGTTCATGAGCACATCGTCAAGCCCTCGATTTCAGCCTTACGAAAGCCAGCCAGACCGCTTGCCGCTTTGCTTGGTGGCAAACGCTAGAGTACCGGCGCGAGTAGTTTTGCAGTTCGAACGGCAAGGTTAAACATTGCACCGCGTTGTGTGAGTAGGTTGTGAGAAATCGGTTTGCAATGCTGAAAATCTTCTTCAAGCATGCGGCTGATTTCTTGCGCAAAAGCCTTGTCATTAATCAATATAGAAATTTCGAAGTTCAGCCTGAACGATCGATTATCAAAGTTGACCGATCCAATACTGCTTAACGAATCGTCAATTAGTACGACTTTTTGGTGCAAGAAACCGCGCGTGTAGCGAAAAAACTTAACACCAACATCACCGAGCGGTTTCAAGTAAGCATACGAGGCGAGTTGAACCAGGCGGTGGTCGGGTCGTGAGGGCAGCATGATTCGCACATCAACCCCGCGAATTGCTGCCAATTGAAGTTGAGATACGAATTGTTCGTCAGGAACAAAATAAGGGCTCGCAATCCAAAGTCTATGCTGAGATTGCCTGATAAGTTCCATAAACAATAAGGTACAGGTCTCGATATTGGAGGCAGGGCTGGTCGGTGCGACCAGGACCGATTGATTGCTCTCCCAGGATATTGGCTCACAAATTAAGCGCTCCAAGGATTCGCCGCTTGCCCATAGCCAATCTTCGATGACGACGGTTTGAACTGCCAGCGCAGCAGGGCCTTTGACGCATACATGCGTATCACGCCAATGTCCAAGCTCCGGATCCATGCCGACGTACTCCCTGCCAATGTTGAGACCACCAACCCATGCGCACTGACCGTCAACAACCACAATCTTGCGATGATTTCTAAAATTTAAACTGAAGCGATTACCAGGGTGTCGGCTTCCGTCGAACGCAACGACCTTTGCACCGGCCTGCCTCAGCTCATCAAACATGCGGCCTGCATCGCCAGGCGTACCAATGCCGTCATACATGATGCAAACTTTGACGCCTCGCAGAGCCCTTTCAATCAGCGCCTGTTTAAAAGGCTCACCGATTTCATCGTGGCGCATCAAATAAAAGGACGCAAGCACATGATCTTTCGCAAGCGCGATGCCTGCAAACATCGACTTAAACGTTTCCTCGCCATCGATCAATAAGTCGAGTTGATTCGCGCTTGTGAAGGGTGAACCGGTAATCTCTTCGAGTGTCTTCAGATTGGCAGTAAGCTGAACATCTCTTAGCCTGGAATCACTCAAAAGACTCCGCAATACTTTGCTGCCCAGTCTTTGCTCAAGTTGCTCGCGGATTCTCCGCTTGCGATAGCCATTCACATGACTACGTCCGAAAATCCAGTACGCTGGAACGGCAATCAGGGGGATACTGATAAGAACGATCACCCAGGCAATTGCGCCTTGAGAAGTTCTTGTTTCAAGAACGGCCTGGGTGGCTGAAACAAAACCAAAGACTTGTGCGGTCAGTAAAAAGCCAAGCCACCACGCGTTGGTGTCGGGGCCTAAACCGAGCAATACGTTGAGCATGCTAATTGCCCGCTTCGGATACTCGATCTGACGAGGACTTCGAGCCGATCCAGCGAGCAGCCCAGGCTACTGTCGCTTGCGACAAAAAGCCCTCCAGGCTATCGGCGCTTAAGGCTCCCAGTCCGAGATGTTGGGCTGCCTGCCTTAAGTTTTCGAGTGCATGCTGTGGAACAAGCGCTTTTGCACCTTGCTGCTTAGAAAGCTTTTGTCCCTGTGCGTCTCTTAAAACTGGAAGATGACAGTAGCGAATCTCGCGATAAGCCAGCAATTGCTGAAGTGCAATATGCCTGGCTGTTGACGATAGCAAGTCGTCTCCGCGAACAACATCGGTGACACCGTCTTTTTCATCATCGACGACGACAGCCAGGTGATAGCTGCTCTGACCGTTTGCACGAACCACCACGAAGTCACCAATCGACTCAACAAGTCGACTTTTCTGGTGGCCGAATAACCGATCTGAAAACTCAAACGGACTGTCGGGTACGATGAGTCGCCAGGCACCATCGCCTTCAATGCGCATCAAAGCCCGACAAGTGCCGGGGTAGGGTCGTTCAGCAGGCATGACGGGGCTGAACGCTTTAGCGTTCTGCCCCGATGCCTTGCTACCTGCCAGAGTCATTTCGCAGGCAGGAAGTTCGCGAATACGAAATCCTTGGTCACGACGAACTTGGATTCCAAGCCGATGAGCGTAGGACTCGCCCGTCGAACCTTCCCGGTCGCCGACATAATTTGCCAAACTTTCCTGATCACAGGCCTCGCCCGTTGACCTGCCCTCGTCTTCTAGATTTTTTTTCTTCAACACTTCTTCGATTTGTCGCCTGCTGCAGCGACATCGATAAACAACTCGGTCTCGGATTAGGTTCGATAACGCAGCCTCATACCTCGCCTCACGCCTTGATTGCCAGCCAACAGGCCCATCGTGATTGAGGCCGTGCGCGCGAAGACTTTCAATGATCGATAAGGCGTGGTCACGACGACAGCGATCTTTGTCAACATCCTCGATGCGCAGCAGCCAGCGACCGCCGTGCGCTCTTGCATCGAGCCAACTTGCAAGTGCGGTGCAAAGCGATCCTAAATGTAGGGGGCCCGTCGGTGAGGGTGCAAAACGACCGGTGTAAGAAGGCACGAACCGACTGATGTAACGATTATACCGACTAGCATATTGATCTCCGCTCACGACGATTTTCCCCCGAGTAATTTACTGCGTACGCGTGGGGTCTGTAAGCGGCTAAGCCACCATGCCAAAGCTTTGCCCTGGCGGCGCGTTGACCATGCGTAGCGCATGGCGGTCGCTTGCCTCTGGGGCTTAACGTCCAGCGCAATCAGCGAGCCAGTGATTAAATCCTGTCTCACGTACGGTTCGGGCATCCAGCCAACGCCAAGTCCAGCGAGTATTGCGGCGCGTTTTTGCGCTGCACTTGCAAGCGTCAGGCGCGCCTGGTGACTCAGAATCCCCCAGTCGCGTCCTAATCGCTGTTGTGCGCTATCGGCGACGGCAATCGCTGTTAAGCGATCGAGTTCCAGATGCTCAGCGTTGTTGCCATGATGGCTTACCGTCTTGGCCAGGGGATGTGTGGACGCCATGCAGAATATCCATGGTAGTTGCCCTAGCGACCGAACCTCGAATTGTGATCCGTGAATCGAGGGTTGTGAGGTGTCGACAGGCATACCAATGGCAAGCGAAACACGACCTTCTGCAAGTGCCTCCCAACTTCCTTCGAGCACTTCATGCCTTACCCTTAATCGGGTGGGAATCTGCATTGATTCAAAATCTTTGATGAGTGCTAAACAATCCTCGAAGCGAAGACTGCCATCGAGTGCAATCGAAAGCTCAGACTCCCAATCCTTTCCCAAGTCCTTGACCTGGGAAAGCATGCGCTCTGTGAGCTGAAAGATCTGTGTTGAATGTGCAAGTAATACCTTTGTTGCATCGGTGGGCTTCGCAATTCGCCCTCTTCGGTCAAAGAGCAAGACATCGAGCTCTTCTTCAAGTTTTCGGACGGAGTAACTAAGTGCGGAGGGCACCTTGCCCAATGCTCTCGCAGCCGATGCAAAGCTTCCGCGTCGCGCAATGGTCTCGAGAATTTGCAATTGCTCTAGGCTGATCGGCGGTGGATGAAGCATACCCGAGGCTTTAATGTTTCTAGACATTCGTCAAGCTTAACAAACTCATCAAAAAATTTGAATGCTGTCAGCAAATCAGCGCAGTGCCAAATCTCGTCCTAATGATCACACTTCGTGCTCAAAGCAAGGAGGCTCACTATGCAACAGTTGATTCGACGAGCTCAAGAGCGCGGCATGGCCGATCATGGCTGGCTAAAGAGCGCGCACAGTTTTTCATTTGCCAGTTATCAGGATCCGCAATGGATGCAGTTTGGTCCTTTGAGGGTGATCAACGAAGACCGTGTCGCTCCCGGTCAAGGCTTCGGCACCCATGGGCATCGCGACATGGAAATTATCAGCTATGTGCTTGATGGTGCACTTGCGCATCGAGATAATATGGGTAACGGTTCGGTCATTCAGCCTGGTGATGTGCAGCGGATGAGTGCTGGCACGGGCGTGATGCACTCGGAGTTCAACCATCAACAAACTGACTGGACTCATTTTCTGCAAATATGGATTATTCCTGATCGATCAGGGCATCAGCCTTCTTACGAGCAAAAGCATTTCCCAATCGATCGGCGCCGCGGCCGTCTGGCACTGATTGTCTCGCCCGATGGTGCTGAGGATTCGTTGACATTGCATCAACAGGCGCGCATCTATGCGGGCTGTTTTACCGATTCGGAGCAGTCTTCACTTCATGTTGCAAACGATCGCGGACTTTGGGTTCAGTTAGCCCGGGGGTCGGCGTTTGTGAATGGCCAGGCGCTTGAAGCTGGTGATGGTTTTGCTCTAACGGATGTATCGATCTTAACGATAGACCAAGCGAAAGACGCTGAGGTCTTGGTGTTTGACCTTCCCTTGAACTAGGAGAGTTGTTATGAGTGCAATTGATGTTGCCGTGGCTTATCACTCGGGCTATG
>JALQWJ010000072.1:0-259 GCA_023258775.1 Burkholderiaceae bacterium
GCACGGTAATCATCAGTTTTCACGAAATCATGCCAGGCGTTCATATGTTCGGAACAAACCCAAAGCACGGGCACCTCGATCTGGCGCCAGCAGGCAAGTACCTCCTCGAGCCGATAAAGGATCGGATGGATTCCCTTATGGTTAGGATCAGCAAGCAGTTGCCACTGGCCATCGGCAGCCGGTTGCGCCCAATGCATCGCTAGAAACGCTGCGTAATCAGCACGCAGGCGTTGGTTGTTTTGCATCAAACGAAGCGCGA
>JALQWJ010000072.1:269-7196 GCA_023258775.1 Burkholderiaceae bacterium
GCCCTTGCTGAGCGCATCAAGCCACTGGCGATAGCGCGAAGGCGCATCGCCTGGATCACTTTCAGGCATGCCAACGCCTTCAAGATTGATCAGCGCGCGAATCGCCTTGGGCCTTATCCCGGCATAAAGACAAGCGACATTACCGCCCATGCTATGACCCAAAAGTGACACCGGACCTGAAACCAATTGCTCGCGCTGAAGTGCGGAGATTAAACCATCGAGGTCGGCAAGATAATCAGCAAACCAGTATGTATCGCTATGATTATGAGAGCTATATCCATAACCACGCCAGTCTGGTGCAAAAACCTCGATATCGTCCGGCAAATGATCGATCAAAAACTGAAAAGATGCCGAGACATCCATCCAGCCGTGCAACATCAGGATTTGATGTTTCGTTTTCGACTGCCCAGGCCAATGACGCAAAAAATAGTCCATGCCGCGAATAACAAAACGACGCGAAATCGACTGGCGCCTCGGCTCATAGGGCTTCATAGGATTCGGGTTAGCATTCATCGGCTTCGATTGTAGTGGGACGCGGAGATGAACATGCCTGATACCTATAAGACGACCTATGAAGCATTTCGCTGGAAAGTGCCAGCCCAACTCAACATCGAGCAACTCATTTGCGCCCGATGGGCAAATGATCCAGGAAGAATCGCGATTCGGTATGAAAGCGATAGCGGACAAAAAAGCAGCTGGACCTACCGAGATTTGCATCTCGCGGCTAACCGTCTTGCCAGTTCGCTTCGAGAACTCGGTGTCGAACGCGGCGATCGCGTTGCGATCGTATTACCTCAACGCCCAATTACCGCGGTGGCCCACATTGCACTTTACCGACTAGGCGCGATCGCCATGCCCTTGTCGATTCTTTTCGGAACAGAGGCATTGGCTTACCGGTTTGCAGACAGTGAAGCTTTTGCTGTTATCGCCGATGCAACCGCGCTTGCCGCAGTGAGAAGCGCCCGACCTGACTGCGTCCGCTTTGTAGCGGTTGCCGCAGACGAGGCTGCTTCTGATTATCTTGATCCAAGCGATCAAGAATTTGATGTGCAGGATTTGATCGATCGCGGTCATCCACGCTTTAGTGCGGTTAAAACACTGGCTGCGGAACCAGCCCAGTTGTTGTATACGAGCGGCACGACTGGACCACCCAAGGGCGCATTAATTCCTCACCGAGCCCTTATTGGTAACCTGCCCGGCTTTGTCGCTTCACAAAATTGGTTTCCCGATCAAGCCAGCTGCTTTTGGTCGCCTGCAGACTGGGCTTGGACTGGCGGTTTGATGGACGCCCTGCTTCCAAGTCTTTACTTCGGTCAATCGATTCTTGCCTACAAAGGGCGATTCTCCGGTGATACCGCCTATGATCTTTTAGAACGGTATGAGATTTCGCACGCATTCTTGTTTCCCACAGCGCTCAAAGCCATGCTCAAGAGCGACCCAAACCCAGGAAACAATCACAAGCTGAAACTTCGAGCGGTTATGTCGGCCGGTGAATCGGTGGGTCCTACGCTCTTTGATTGGTGCGAAGAATCATTAGGACTAAGTGTCAATGAGATGTTCGGTCAGACCGAAATGAATTATGTCGTGGGTAACTGTTCAAGATACTGGTCAACGCGCTCAGGCTCGATTGGTCGGCCCTACCCCGGCCATCGGGTTGCAATTATTGATGAATCGGGTCTTGAAGTTCCGGCAGGTACCTTGGGTGAAATCGCTGTCCATCGCAACGACCGTCACGGTCACCCAGACCCCGTGTTCTTCATTGAATACTGGCGTAATCTGAAGGCTAGCGAAGACAAATTCACGGGCGAATGGTGCCGAACCGGCGATTTGGCAACCAAAGATGATGAGGGATTTTTTTGGTATGCGGGGCGTTCTGACGACATGTTTAAAGCAGCAGGTTATCGAATTGGGCCCGGGGAAATTGAAAGCTGCTTACTCCAACACAGCGATGTTGCAAATGTTGCCGTTGTTCCCAAGCCCGATCGCGATCGCGGTAATCTTGTCAAAGCCTTTGTGGTACTTTCTCGACCGGAAAAGTATACGAATTCGGATCAACTCGAAGATCTTAAGCTTTCCCTGCAGATGCAGGTCAAACAAAGACTTGCTCCCTATGAATATCCCAAAGAAATTGAATTTATCGAGAGTCTTCCGATGACAACGAGTGGCAAAGTCCAGCGTGCCATCTTGCGGCAACTCGAGCAAGATCGAGCACTTCAACAACAAAGTCAGCCAGGAGACGTTAATGCCAACTTATCAGCTTGAGGATCAACTACCTCAATGCCACCCAAGCGTGTGGATTGCGCCCGGTGCACATGTCATTGGACAGGCGGCACTGGGCGCGCAGTGCAGTGTCTGGTTTAACGCAGTGATTCGCGCCGATAACGACCGCATCAAGCTTGGTGAACAGGTCAATGTGCAAGATGGCGCTATTTTGCATACCGATCCAGGATTTGAACTTATTCTCGCCGATAGGGTTTCCATTGGGCACCAAGCCATGGTGCATGGATGTCATGTTGGCGAAGGAAGCCTGATTGGGATCCAGGCGATTGTGTTGAATGGCGCACGTATTGGCAAACATTGCCTCATTGGCGCTGGCGCACTGATTACCGAAGGCAAGGAGATTCCCGACTACAGTCTTGTTGTGGGTTCGCCGGGCAAGGTGGTTCGGAGTTTGACCCCTGAAGAGCGGCAGGGCATTGAACGTATCGCTGCGGTGTATGTTGAGCGTGCCGAACGCTATCGCAGCCAATTGCATCGCCTTAGCGCCTAAGATGGCCGATCAATTGCTCCGTTTCATGCCGCAGGGCGGCACTGTTCGAGGCGAGATTGTTCGTCTTGAACAGGCCTGGCAAAAGGTGGTGTACCGCCATAAGCTACCTGCCTCAGTTCGTGATCGACTCGGCGAACTGTCTGCTGCAGCCCTTTTATTGTCGGCCTCGCTCAAGTTTGAAGGCAAGCTCATCCTACAAATTCATGGCGACGGCCCAGTCGCACTCTTTGTGGTTGAAAGCGATGCCTTGGGCGGCTTTAGAGCAACCGTTAAATGTCGTGACGAACAGGCAATTGCACCAGATGCAAGCCTTGCCGATCTCGTTAATCGCCATGGTCGAGGTCGCTTCGTCGTAACCTTGGATCCAGGGCCGGAGCAACCTGACAAGCCACCCTACCAAGGGATTGTTCCTTTCGAAGGTGACACGGTTGCTGAAGTGCTTGAGCACTACATGCAACGCTCGGAACAAGTAAAAACTCGGATGTGGTTGGCAAGCGATAGCGAACGCGCAAGCGGCCTTATGTTGCAAAAACTTCCTGAAAATAGCTCGAAAGAGAGTGAAGAAAGCTGGGAGCACTACCAAATACTTGCCGACACACTAACTCGGCCAGAGATGCTGGAAACCGATAACGAGTCCCTACTCCATCGCCTGTTCTGGCAATCGCCCATGCGTCTGCTCGATCAACATGCCTGTCATTTTCGATGCACCTGCTCAAGAGAGAAGGTTGCTGCCATGCTGCAAATGCTTGGCAAAGAGGAAGTCGACAGCGTTTTAAACGAACAAGGCAGCGTCGAAATCCACTGCGAATACTGCAACGCCTATTATCGTTTTGGTGCCGATGACTGTGCAGCGCTCTGGTAGGCCAATCCTACCGTGCGAATCTCATGCACTGTTGCATCTGCGGTTTCGGTAACCTGAACAAATACCTCGCTTGCCTTCACCATACCGAGTTCATAGCGCGCGCGTTCCTCAATCGACACGGTACCGACCTGCAAATCTCGAACATCGGCTTCAAGTGCTGCGTTTCGATGGATTAAGCGCTGATTGTCGGCGCGCTGAATTTGCACTTGACGATCAAGTTCCCACACACGCAACCAGCCCCCTTTGCCAATCCACAACGGGTATTGGATCGATAAGAGAAGCCCAATAAGAAGGTAGCTAAGGTATTTTGAAGTCACGCGCGCTGCAGAAAAAGCTGCTCATCTAAGATTATAGAACGCACTTTTGCCTGGATACAACGCCTGAGGCCCTAATTCTTCCTCGATCCTTAATAATTGATTGTACTTGGCCATTCGATCGCTTCGACTCAGCGAACCGGTCTTAATTTGCATGGCTCGACTCGCAACGGCCAAGTCGGCGATGGTTGAATCCTCTGTTTCACCCGAGCGATGCGAAACAACAGCGGTATAGCTATGTTGTCTGGCCATTTCAATGGCTGCCATCGTTTCGCTTAATGTACCAATTTGATTGATTTTGATCAGAATCGAATTAGCAATACCCTGGTCAATGCCTTGCCTCAAAATCTTAGTGTTAGTCACAAATAAATCATCACCAACCAGTTGAACACGCTTTGCGAGCTTTTGGCTTAGTAACTTCCACCCAGCCCAATCGTCTTCGGCCATGCCATCTTCAATGCTCACAATTGGATAACGGTCAGCCCAAGTGGCCAGCAAATTCGCAAAACCTTCTGAATCAAGCTTCAAGCCTTCAGCCTGCAGATGATAAAATCCATCACGATAGAATTCACTTGCCGCGCAGTCTAAACCCAACAAGATTTGTTCACCTGCGTCAAAACCAGCCTTGTCAATCGCTTGAAGGATGAGTTCGATCGCCGCTTCATGGGAGGCCAACCCCGACGGCGCAAAGCCACCCTCATCACCAACCGCAGTTGATAAGCCACGATCGTTTATTAGCTTTTTGAGTGCATGAAAAATCTCAGCGCCGTAGCGCAAGGCCTCACGAAAACTACCAGCGCCAACAGGCAGGATCATGAATTCCTGAATATCGAGTCGATTGTTTGCGTGAGCGCCGCCATTAACTACATTCATCATGGGAACCGGCAACGCATGCGCGTGCATGCCACCCATATATCGATAGAGCGGAAGACCCGAGTCCTGGGCTGCAGCCTTCGCGCAAGCCATCGAAACCGCAAGCGTGGCATTAGCGCCGAGCCGCGCTTTGTTGTCCGTGCCATCAAGCTCAATCAAAGTCTGATCGATACCGCATTGGTCCCTGGCATCAAGCCCAAGCAGGGACTCGGCGATTTCTGTTTTAACATGCTCTACAGCCTTAAGCACACCTTTACCAAGATATCGCCTGGTATCAGCATCCCGCAATTCAATTGCTTCGCGCGACCCGGTTGAAGCCCCTGACGGTACTGCCGCTCTGCCTAAAGCACCAGAATCAAGGCGAACGTCGCATTCAACGGTAGGATTGCCGCGTGAATCGAGTACCTCACGCGCATGAACAGCAACAATGGCAGCCATTTAATTTAATTTCCTCTGCAATCAAGTTCTGCGAAGCCGTCTTGCTTGACCAAATCATCGAGTCGCTTGAGTTGGCTCAACAAAGCAGGCATCTGTTCTAGTGGCCAGGCATTAGGCCCGTCGGACTTGGCTTGAGCCGGATTGGGATGAGTTTCCATAAATAGCCCCGAAATGCCGCTTGCAACAGCGGCACGTGCCAAAAGCGGCACGAACTCGCGCTGTCCACCTGAAGCGTGTCCAAGACCACCAGGCAATTGCACCGAGTGAGTTGCATCAAAAACAACTGGACAGCCACACTGACGCATGATTGCCAGTGCGCGCATATCGGAAACTAAATTGTTATATCCGAAACTTGCCCCGCGTTCGCAGACCAGCAATTGTGCGGCCCGACCGCTTGACGCTGCAGCATCGCGGGCTTTTGTCACTACTTGAAACATATCCGCTGGCGCCATGAACTGCGCTTTTTTAATGTTCACAGGCTTACCAGCACTGGCAACCGCCTCGATAAAGTCTGTTTGCCGAGCTAAAAACGCCGGCGTTTGCAACACATCAACGACTGAGGCCACAGCCTCAATCTGCGAGGCATCGTGTACATCCGTTAGTACTGGCAGGTTGAGTTCGCGCCGAACACCTTCCAAGATTCGCAATCCCTCATCGATGCCGGGCCCGCGAAACGATTTTGCCGAGCTTCGGTTCGCCTTATCGAAAGAACTTTTAAATATAAAATGTATACCCAAAGCATCGGTGATCAACTTTAAGCGCTCTGCGGTATGCATGACCATTGAAGCAGACTCAATCACGCAGGGACCGGCGATCAAGAAAAGTGGATAAGAAAGTCCCACCCGCCTGCCACAAAGTGACCAAACCGCCTTTTCGCTGTGGCTTTCAGCTATCATGAAACGTTTTTAACCGATTTTGCTTTAAGCGATGCGCGCAAAAAGGCAATAAACAAAGGATGGCCATCGCGAGGTGTTGATGTGAACTCCGGGTGGAATTGCACACCAACAAACCAGGGGTGAACCGATTGTGGCAATTCAATCATTTCAGTCAGTCCCTCATTGGGCGTTTTAGCCGAGACCACCAAACCCTGGGCCTGCATACGACCGACATAATGGTTATTTACCTCATATCGATGGCGATGGCGCTCGTTTACCCAGTCGCCATAAATGGTATGAGCTAGGCTGTCAGCCCGAACCGGGCAACGTTGTGCACCCAGGCGCATCGTCCCCCCCAAGTCAGACTCACTGTTGCGCCGCTCAAGCTGTCCTTCACGGTCAAGCCACTCTGTAATAAGCCCAACAACAGCGTGCGGTGTTTGCTCGTCAAACTCCGTACTGTTAGCCCCTTCGAGTCCACAACAATGGCGGGCAAATTCGATCACTGCCAGTTGCATACCTAAGCAGATCCCAAGGTAAGGAATCTTGTGCAACGTTTACCGAATCAACCTGTTCAGAATCAAGATACTCGATGTCAATCTTTGATTCGGTGTGCATCCCCGCATGGACTAGCGCCTCAGTCAGTGACTTATACGACTCGGTGAGATCAACATACTTGCCTACCATCGCGATGCGAAGGCGGTGCTTGGGCTGACTTAATGCGGCTACGAGCTTGTCCCAAACCGAAAGATCGGCCTTAGGTGCATCGAGCCTTAACAAATCCGCCAAACGTTC
>JALQWJ010000073.1 GCA_023258775.1 Burkholderiaceae bacterium
CGACAAGCTGCGGTTGCTGCTTTGCCACATGTTTGGGATGGAAACTCGACTTGGCATTGGCGATGCGGGCGCGGTAGGGATTAAACCAGGCATGAAACTCGAGGCCATTTTTCTTGCAGCGCTGAATCCAGTAATGGAGTGGATCAAAACCGTCGGGAAGCTGTGCGCCTTGTTGTCCAACAAGAAACTCGCTGCTTGGCTCCAGATCTGAAAGGTAGAGCGCATCTGCAGCGGGCCGCAACTGCACAATCAAGGCGTTTAAGCCGATGCGCTTTGCTTGTGTGCAAACATGGTCAATCTCGGCTCGAAGCGCCTGGCTCGACAACCCTGGTCTGCTGGGCCAGTCGATGTTGTTAACGCTTGCAACCCATGCTGCGCGAAACTCTCGATGAACTTCGGGTAGTGCCTTCAAGTCAATCGATATAAGACTTGAGGCCCTTTGCGGTTCGTTCACAAGAGGTTTGTCAGTCGTATCTTGAAGGCTCGATTCGGGTCGGGTCTGTGCAATCGAGCTTTGCTTATTGGTATGTGCTCTGCCATTGACCGGAGATTTTTCTATCGATATAGATAACTTATCGTTATTGTTAGATTCAGATTGCGGTACCGAGTTGAGTACTGATTCCGTGTTGAGTGAACGACCAAGGCCGCTGCAGCTGGTTAAGAGGCTGCTAATCCCAAGTGCCTGAGCACTTGATTTCAGCACCTTGCGTCGGGCAAGCATCGCCTGAATCGGGTCCGACATCATTTAGCTCGCTTGATTGAGCACTGCGAGCAGTGCGGCGGTTTGCGCATCAACGAAACCATCATAGCAACTTGGTCGATAGCGCATTTGAAATGCAGCGATCACGCGTTGCGTAGTTTCGTTACGCTGGCCGTCTTGTGCGACCTGATAGCCCAAGCGTGCAAGCATCTCTTGAACCCATTTCATGGGGGGCAGTTTGTCTGCAAATGTCTGCCTGTGTCGAGCAAGCTGAGCATCGTCGGGCCATCGTATCAAACCCTCTTTGGCTAGCCTTAGCCAGGGAAACAAAGGACCTGGATCGACTTTCCGCTGAGGCGCGATATCGCTATGGCCAAGGACCCGATCGGGTCGTATCTGATGACGGTTGACGATGTCGCGGACCAAGGGAATCAAGACCTCAATTTGTTGTTCACGATAGGGTAGGAACTGAAGCGCTCCGTCAGCTTGTTTGGTGAACCCTGGATGAACAATTTCAATACCGATCGACGACGAGTTCAAATTACTATGGCCATCCCAGTAACTTAAACCTGCGTGAAAAGCGCGCATGTTCTCGTCAACAAGCCGCAAGATCCTCGGCTCATGCTCATCGGTAAGCAAATAATGCGAGGATACTTTACCGCGAGTAAGAACTTCAATCGATTGTTCTAAATTAAGTTCTGTGTAGTGAATGATCAAAAAAAGAATACGACTATCATAACTTGCCGCGCGGTAGGATTCAGCATCAATGGTAATCGCTTGGGCAGTTTGTTTGGCCATTCTTGCAATCCAGTTCGCCGCTATGGGTCAGCCGAACGAATCATTTAGCCCTGCAAGCCCTAGCTTTCTGAAGCTGTGACCAGAAAATCAATCGCACTGGGCAAAGCATCTCGACCAATAGCTATACCCATACTCAACATAGCCGCCTCAATGCCGGCTAATGCGCCAAGAATGGTTGGTTCGTTCATATCGCCAAGGTGTCCAATACGAAAAACCTTGCCTGCCATCGGACCCAGACCGCCAGCCATTGCCACTTGAAACCTCTCACGAGCAACAGTGCGGATGACTTCTGGATCAAAACCTTGAACAGTGACGGCCGTTACAGAAACCGATCGCGCTGATGGCACTTGACAAAAGAAATCGATGGCACCTGCGCTTGACCATGCCTCGATCGCTTTAAAAACAGCGCCGGCGAGTTTGCGGTGTCTCGTAAAAACATGTTCGAGTCCTTCTTGCTGCAACAATTCGAGCGCAGCTCGTAAACCCATTAACATTTGTAGCGGCGGGGTGCCGCAAAACTTCCGATAAGCATGACTGCCAGTACGCTTGGTCCAGTCCCAATAAAACTTCGGCGATGGATTATCAATCGAGGCCTGGTTTGCCTGCTCGTCAACCACAACAAAACCCATGCCGGGCGGCAGCATAAGCCCCTTTTGCGAGCCACCAACAACGAGATTAACACCCATGGCGTCCATTGCGAAAGGCGCTGCGGCAAGCGATGAAACCACATCGACGACATAAAGCGCAGGATGACCTGCTGCATCGATCGCGTGGCGGATTGCCTGTACATCGCTCGTAATGCCTGTTGAGGTATCGGTCTGCACCACAAAAACCGCTTTGATCTCACCGGTCTTGTCAGCGCGTAAAACATCCTCGACCTCATTCGCATCAATCGGAAAGCCTGGCTTCCAAGGCGTGCGAACGACCCTGCGGTCAAGCGCCTCGGTTTGAATCGCCCAGCCTTCAGAAAAATGTCCTGTCGAAGGAATCAAGGCTGCATCACCCTCAGCGAGCACATTGGCGATGGCAACTTCCCAGGCTCCATGGCCATTGGCTGAATACAGATAGACCTCGCCGTTTCGGGTGCCAACCACTGATTGCATCCCGGCTTCGCAAGCCTTAATTAGGTCGTCAAGTCGCGGGTCAGCCAGATCGATAGATTGTCGATGCATGGCGTCGAGTACTTCATCGGGAATTCGCGTGGGGCCTGGTGCATGAAGAAAGCGAGCGCCGGGGATTCTCTTCGAGTGCTGTTGCATAGACAATATCGTTCTTTAAGTTACTTATAAATCACTTCGGGAAGCCAAAGGCCGATTTCGGGGAACATATAAAGCAATGCGAGCGCTACGACCTGTATCGCCATGAAGGGCATCATGCCTGCGAAGATTTGATTCAGGGTCACTTGAGGCGGCGCTACGCCCTTGAGATAAAAGGCGGCCATGGCAACTGGTGGAGACAGAAAAGCGGTTTGTAAATTCAGTGCAACCAAAAGACCAAAGAACAATGGGTCAACCCCAAATTTTGGTAAAAGTGGAATGAAAATTGGCATGAAAATAACAATAATTTCAGTCCATTCAAGCGGCCATCCAAGCAAGAAAATAATCACTTGGGACAAAAGTAGAAACTGGATTTTTGATAAACCAAGCGATAGTACCCAACGCTCAATCAACTCCTGGCCTCCCAAGAGCGCGAAGGCTGCGGAGAAAATGGATGATCCAACGAAAAGCCAGCAGACCATCGCGCTGGTCTTGGCGGTCAAAAACACCGATTCCTTGACTACCGTCATGTTGAGTTGTTTGTAGGCAAAGGCAAGAAGAAAACCGCCTAGTGAACCAACGGCTGCAGCTTCGGTGGGTGTTGCCAGGCCAAACACAATCGTTCCTAAAACTGAAAGTATCAAAAAGGCGAGCGGAAAAAACGAAGCCAGCAACATCTTGAAAACTTCAAGGCGCACCATGGTCAAACGCCAATAAAGCAGCCCCACTAACGCAAGCATGATGCCAGCGGTGATCTTGTACCAAGTCGGCAAGGCTGTGTCAGCTGACTTGCCTTCTTGATCGGAGATCTTGACTGAATTAGCCTCGCTTAAGCCCGTGCTGCTGGCGCTGCCCACGGGTGCTTGGGCTGAAGCGGCAGAAGCATTCGATGAGGGGGGTTCGGCGAGCCCTGTTGAGCTGCTTGCCGGTGGCTCAGCAAGACCTGTGGAACTTGTGCTTGAAGGAGGTTCAGCAAGACCTGTGGAACTCGTGCTTGAAGGAGGTTCAGCAAGGCCAGTTGAACTTGTGCCTGAAGGAGGTTCTGCCAACCCAGTTGACGAGCTGCTTGAAGCTGGCTCTGACAGCCCTGTTGAACTGCTTGTCGGTGGCTCAGCAAGACCCGTGGAACTCGTGCTTGAAGGTGGTTCAGCAAGCGTACTGCCCGACTGCGTCGATTCCGCAGCGATTGTTGTTGGAGCACTTTCGCCCGGTTCGGCTGAAGGCGAGGCAGCAAGATAGAGTAATCCCAGAAAACCGAGGCAAAAAATGCCTGGTATCAAAAGTATCAGGAACTCTTTGAGAAGGGCTTGCATTGGCACATCAATATTGCTTGATCCCTTAAGCCCCTTCAAAAATGACGTCAGGGCGTGGGTGCCAAACTTATCGCGCAGCAGTTGCAGGATCGGGGGTAGGTCGACCCGTCGCTCTTCTTCGCTTAAGGGCGGCATAAGCGCAGGTTTGATCTTGGCAAGCACAATGACATAAACGATGTAAAGGCCAGCTAGCATGATCCCAGGGAAAAAGGCACCTGCGTAGAGCTTGACCACTGAAACCCCAGCAGTTGCGCCGTAAACGATGAGCATGACCGAAGGGGGTATCAGAATGCCCAAGCAACCACCAGCGGTAATTGCGCCAGCGCTTACTCGAACGTCATAGCCCGAGCGCATCATCGCGGGCAGTGCAAGTAATCCCATTAAAGTCACAACTGCGCCGACAATGCCTGTTGCCGTGGCGAACACCGCACAGGTAAATAATGTGGCGACTGCAAGCGATCCCGGAACCCGGACCAGCGCCAGTTGTAGCGACTTGAAAAGTTTTGCAATGAGGTTGGCGCGTTCAACCAGATAACCCATAAAAACGAAAAGCGGTATTGAAATGAGAACGTCGTTGCTCATTACCGCGTAGGTTCGCTGCACCATCAGATCGAGTGTGAGTCCAACAGCTTTAGACGGATCTCGGGACCAGTAAGCAAACAGCGCGAAAATCATGCCCATTCCCATCAGGGTGAAGGCGGTTGGAAAACCCAACATGATTGCCACGACAACCAGGGCAAGCATGAGTAATCCCAAATGACCCGTACTCAAATTACCCCAGGGCATCAGGACAACTAATGAAAGTACGATGAGCCCCATCAGACTGAGGCCAAACCAAAGCTCTTTGCGCATGTCAGTCTGCCTTTACCATCGATTTAAGCTTTTCAACATCAACTTCTTCGACATCTTCTTCGCGCGAGGGCCAGTCACCCTGTTGAATACAAATCAGACAACGCAGGATTTCAACAAAACCCTGGAGTAAAAGCACCGCACCAGCAAGCGGAATCATTGCCTTAAAGGGGTAAAGCGGTGGTCCATCGGCGGTGATCGAAGAATGTTCTCGGATGGCCCAGGATTCCCCAGCATAGGTATAACCTGCCCAAACAATGGCCACTACACCTGGTATAAAAAATAAAATGTAGAGCACCAAGTCAAGGCTTGCCTGTGTTCTGGCTTGCAAAAACCCATACAAAATATCGCCCCGCACATGACCATTTTTCGACAAGGTATAAGCCCCAGCCATCATGAACAAAGTGCCGTACATCATGATTTGGACATCAAATGCCCAGGGGTGAGGGCTGTTCAGAACATATCGTGCGAAAACCTCATAACAAATCAGTGCGGTCAGTGCGATGATTAGCCAGGCGAAAAGTTGCCCGACCCAGGTCGACACTTTGTCAACAAAAAGGAAGAGTTTTTGCATTTTTTTTCCTTGGGATCAGGTCGCATGAAGCGCTGCTGAGTCCTTGACTGAAACTTTGCCCCTGGCTTGCTGTGAGCGCGGGGCCTTGCTGCATCGGAGGGTTCTAGCGAGGAAGCAATTGATCGCTAAAGCCAGTGGCCAAGCGCTTTTTGCTCATGGCAAAAAGCTTTCTTAAACCCTCCGGGCTACTCATGACTTAGATTTAGCCTTTTTTGGCGGGTGCTGGTTTGGCAAAGTAGTGATCAAAAGCCATGCGGCGGTTCACGTTTGTATCAAGATCCCAACGAACCACGCGTTCGGCAAAGGCACGTTGGGAGTCAACGATCTCTTTGAAGAGCGGATTTTCAGCCGATTTCTTCGCGACCACCTGATCATAGACCACCAGCTGTTGCTTGAGGATCGGGTCGGGTGTCTTGTAGAAGCGAACCGACTGCTTTTCGCGCATTTCGATATAGTCTTTTGAGTAGCGATCGCATGCTTTCCATGACATGTCCGCCGATGAAGCCTCCACCGCGACGTCAATTACAGCACGCAGTTTTGCCGGTAGCGCATTGTATTTTTCCCGGTTAAAGAGAATCTCGAATTGTTCTGCATTCTGGTGGAAACTTTGAAGCATGCAAACTTTTGAAACGTCTGGGAATCCGAGTAGGCGATCTGAGCTGGCATTATTAAACTCAGCCGCATCGAGCAGGCCGCGGTCCATTGCTGGAATGATTTCACCACCAGGTAAGGCATTAACGGCAGCGCCCATCGCGGTGAAGACGTCAATCGAAATACCAACCGTCCGAAATTTCAAGCCTTTGAGATCTTCAACCTTGGTCACAGGTTTTTTAAACCAGCCAAGCGGCTGGGTAGCCATTGGGCCATAAACATAAGACTGGACGTTAGCGCCGACTGCCTTATAAAGTTTCTCAAGCAGTTCTTTCCCGCCGCCGTATTTGTGCCAGGACAAAAGCATGTTCGCGTCCATACCAAACGCAGGGCCGGATCCCCATAGTGCAAGGGCTGCATTTTTGCCATAGTGATACACCACCACACCGTGGCCTCCGTCAAGCGTTCCCTTTGAAACCGCATCAAGCAGACCAAATGCAGGAACGACTGCGCCCGCTGGCAATACTTCAATTTTGAGTTCGCCACCGGTCATGTCATTGACTTTTTTGGCAAAGTCATTGGCATACTCATGGAAGATGTCTTTGGCGGGCCAAGTGGACTGAAAACGGAACGTTGTCGTGGCCTGAGACTTGGCGATCATCGGAAAGCCAAGTGAACCTATTGCAGCCGAACCTGCAGCGGCGCCGCCAAGAAACTTTCTGCGCATCGCGGTACTTGTCATGAACTACTCCTCTTAAATGAATATAAAAAACATGGAAAACGCGTTTTTTCGTTGAATGCTTTCCCCGAATTTTGCAAGCTTATCCAAAATCTGGATGGGGCAAGACCTTAATGATCGTGCGCAAAATGGGTCAAGGTAGTGCGATGATCGCTCAAAACGGTAGAGGATGTCACATTGCTGGGATTGTCGGTCATTCAAGGCCCCAATCCGGGGAGTTTTGATGAATTACGCATTTACTAACAATTCTGGCCCAACCGGTGAATTAGTCCCCAAATCAGGGCTTGAGGCACTTTCTGCCGACGCCAAGCCATGGCCGATGGATTCAGGCATCA
>JALQWJ010000074.1 GCA_023258775.1 Burkholderiaceae bacterium
CGATGCGCTTGGCCCACACGGAGCTGATTTAGAGACCTTTGAAATCATTTACGTCGACGACGGAAGCAGCGACGGGAGTTACAAATGCTTGTCGGCATTGAGCGAAACGATTTCCTGCCTTCGCGTCCTTAAGCATCAAACTTCCTTTGGGCAGTCTGCTGCTGTGCATAGTGGTGTCCAGGCCGCGCGGTTTCCCTGGATTTCAACGCTCGACGGTGATGGTCAAAACGACCCGGCTGACTTGCCCCGGATGATTGCGTGTTTACAAACGGCTCAAGCCACGAATAGCGCGCTTGTCGCGGTATGTGGTCATCGCGTGAAGCGTCACGATGATTGGCTGCGTAGAGCCTCGTCTCGCGTCGCGAACAACGTCAGAGCCGCAATTTTGGGAGATGAAACGCCTGATTCCGGCTGTGGCCTCAAGCTTTTTGCACGCGATGCCTTTTTAGAGCTTCCGTTTTTCAATCACCTGCATCGCTTTCTACCTGCCTTGTTCCGACGTCAGCAGCGCGATGTTGTATCCCTCCCAGTCAATCACCGCCCGCGCATGCGAGGGCGGTCCAACTATGGTCTCAACAGTCGACTTTGGGTTGGATTGTTCGATCTGGCCGGCGTATGGTGGCTAAATCAACGAATGAAAATTCCAGTACTTGAGGAAACATCGCTGAGCGATAAGCAAACCCGCCCACCAAGTTGGCACGCTTAGGAGAAGATTCGACCCAATGTTATACTCTGTGGCTTGCTACGCGCCCGTAGCTCAGTTGGATAGAGTACCTGGCTACGAACCAGGGGGTCGTGGGTTCGAATCCTGCCGGGCGCGCCACTCAGCTTTTCGAAGATCCTCGCGATGAGTCAGGGCTGGGTTGTTACAGTTGCCTCGATGCTCTCTCTTGGCATCATCTTCGGCACCTCCTATTCATTCGGTGCATTCTTTGCCGCACTCAGCGAGTCTTTTCAAGCAAAGCGCGCCGACATTTCTTTAGTGTTCGGCTTGGCTGGTTTTCTATATTTTATAGCAGGTGCTGGTGGCGGTATTGCCGCTGTTCGCTACGGACCACGAATCGTTTCATCCTGCGGCATGGTCTTGCTCGGATTAGGTGCTATGGCTGCAAGCCAAGCAGAAACGCTCCAGGAAATATACTGGTCATACGGCTTAGGTATTGGCTTTGGCGTAGCGCTTGTTTACACGCCTGTTATGGGCGCAGTGCCGCCCTGGTTCACGACAAAGCGCTCGCTTGCCAGTGGTATTGCGAGTGCCGGGATTGGCCTTGGTACCTTGCTTATTCCGCCGCTTGTAAGCTTTGGTATCGCCAATTTCGATTGGCGAGCGACGATGTTTTACCTCGGCTTGGGCGCGATGCTGTTGGGCCTTGCTGCAACGAGTCAAATTCGCATGCCACAGAAGATCTCGGGGATACCGCAAAGTCTGGATGGGCTAAGTCTTTCGCAAGCGATCCGTAGTCGGGGGTTCTGGCTACTATTTGGCATTTGTACTGTTGCAGGTCCCAGTCTTTTCTTTCCCTTTGCGCATGTGATCCAGTTCGCTCGCGATCAAGGGGTACCCGAAGTTCAGGCAGTATCAACGATTGGGTTAATTGGTATAGGAAGCATTGCGGGGCGATTCTTGATTGGTTTTTTTGCCGACCGTTATGGACGCCTCGTCACCATGGGTGCTTCCAATACGATGCTGGCTTGCTCTCTATTGATTTGGTTCATCAACCCTGGCTGGTTTGGATTGGCCGCCTTCGCCCTATGGTTTGGGCTCGCGTACGGATCAGTCGTCGCACTTTTTCCGCCGTTGTGTATGGACTTTTTCGGTGCTCGCGCTGTCACTGGCATTTTAGGCTTGGTGTATAGCGGCGCAGGTATTGGCAACCTCCTTGGGCCCGTCGGTGCCGGCGCACTATTTGATCACTATGGTAACTATCATGTCGCTGTAGCGATTTCAGTGTTCTGCGCACTGATCGCAGTTCTTTTTTGTTACTTGCTTGCTCAATGGAAGCGTCATAGCCAACCAGCGATGTACTGATCCCAACAATAGAAAGGATTTATCGATGAAAGCATCAACCAAGGCATCAAAGGGATTGTTTGATTTAACAGATCAGGTTGCAGTCGTAACCGGCGCAAGCCGAGGAATCGGTCGATCGATTGCCATAAGACTTGCAGAACATGGCGCAAAGGTTGTTGTCTCAAGTCGAAAACTTGAGGCCTGCCAACAGGTTGTTGAGTCCATTCGCGAAGCAGGCGGCGAGGCCATCGCAATGAACTGCCACATTGGACGAAAAGAAGAATTACAGGCGTTGGTCGACCAAAGCTTGAAGACCTGGGGTCGTATCGATAGCTTAGTTTGTAATGCAGCAGTCAATCCCTACTTCGGGCCGTCGATAGATATGCCTGATGAAGCCTATGATCGCGTTATGAACAGCAATGTGCGCAGCAATTTCTGGCTTTGCAATATGGTTGCGCCAATCATGAAGCGCCAAGGTGGCGGCAGCATCATCATCATTTCTTCGATCGGTGGGTTTCAGGGATCTGACCGACTCGGTGTTTACTGTATTTCCAAGGCAGCGGACATGCAGCTTGCTCGGAATTTGGCAGTGGAATGGGGTGAGCACAATATTCGCGCCAATTGCATCGCACCGGGACTCATCAAAACTGATTTCGCCAAGGCCTTATGGGATAACCCAAGCATTCTTCAGAAAACAGTGGCACACACGCCTTTAGCCAGAATCGGAGAGCCCGACGAGATTGCCGGTGCCGCTGTCTTTCTTGCCGCCGCCGCTGGCTCTTACACCACGGGACAAACCATTACGATCGACGGCGGTCGAACCTCCGGCATGTCGCGGTCTGACTAAGCCATCATAGGCTTGATCGATGCAGGATCGCCAAGATCCCAAAAAAGACCTGTCATCGCAACCAAGCCCTCTTCAATAATTGGCATCAGCATGTGCTCGTTGGGCGCATGCTGGCTGCAGCCTGCGTAGGAGTGCGGAACCCAGATGGTCGGTAACCCTAGCAAATCAGCAAAGACATCGTTTGGCAGCGAACCACCGAGGTTTGGCAGCACGCCAGGTCGCTTGCCGAGTGATCGCTCGATCGACGCCACAGCAAATAGACACCAAGGGTCCCTCGGATCAAGTCTCGTTGCAGCCATTGGCGGTTTAACAGGGTCGATCACTTGCACATCGGCAAAGCCCGCCTCATGCAGATGTTTCCGCAAATCATCAAGTACATGCGATGCTTGGGTGCCAACAACAAAACGAAGTTGGCAATGGGCATTGGCTCGACCTGGGATCGCATTAACCGGCGCAGCAGGATTACCGGTTTGAAAAGCCAGGACCTCAAAGCTATTCCAACCGTATACGCGCTCGGCGGGACTTAAGCCTGGTTCTCCCCAATCGAGCTCAACCCGCGGCCCGTCATCGCCCCCGTCAACATCAATACCCCGAAGCGCTTCTCTGATCGGTCCGGTTAAGCTTTGCGGCCTCCAGGCTGAAAGCTTAATTGAACCCCGGGCATCGCATATCGAAGCAATCGCGTGGGCTAAGCGTATGCCAGGATTTGAAATCAATCCGCCCCAGTTTCCCGAATGATGGGCGCCTTCACGAGCCTCGATACAAAGTTCAAAGTTAATAACACCGCGGCTACCTCCATAAATCGTCGGTAAATCCGGACGTATCCGAGGACCGTCAGATGCAATAAATACATCGGCTTTCAGGGCTTCTTTGTGCTGCTCACAAAATGCTGCAAGTCCAGGAGAACCAGTTTCTTCACCCGTCTCAAGTATGAGCTTGATGTTGAAACCTAGTTTGCCGCGTTTGCTTAACACCGAACGCAGCGCTTCTAAATTGATGCTGTGCTGACCCTTATTATCCGCAGTTCCCCTTCCGTAAACCCGTATACCATCCTGTTGCAATTCCCATGGCGATAATCCTTTGCGCCATCGATCCTCCTGACCACGAATGACATCTGCATGGCCATACGACAAGACAGTGAGTGTTGCGCCTTCTTCGAGACGTTCAGCAAGCAATAAAGGACCAGCACCATCAACGGGGTTGTCGTAAACCCTGCAAGAAAAACCCATATCGAGTAAATATGGGGACATCTCGATACGCAAATATGCATCCATGGCGGGGCTGCAGGGATCCTCTTGCGACGATGTTTTAAAAGCTACTCTGCGCTTTAAAAGACTCATAAAGCGCCCGTCGTGGGCCAGCAATCTTGCCATCTCGATCGCTTTAGAACGATCGCTATTTATAACGACTTCGTGATTCATTGCATGATTCGTCAAAGGGTCTAATTTAAGTTTGTGGATCGGACTTAAAGTCTTTACAAACGGCCCATCAAGTTTCTCCTGACTGCCCAGCGATTATTACAGATCAACTTTCAAATAGTGGGCACCTGGAATCGGGTTGAAATAGTAAGGCGGGATCTCTTCAAAACCTAAGCTTTCATAAAGCCCTCGCGCCGCTTCCATTTCATCGAGCGTATCGAGCAACATGCATGAATAACCTATCGAGCAAGCCTCGTCGATGAGTTGCATGGCGATTTGACGGCCCAAACCGATACTTCGAAAGGCTGGCTTCACGTAAACCCGCTTCATCTCGCAGGCATTACTGTAGTCAGCGTCTGGGAAGGACCTCATGGCACCGCATCCAGCGGCTTGCCCATTGACTAGCGCAAGTAATAGCGCACCGCCTGCATCGCCTGCGTATTCGCCAGGTAGGCTCTGAAGCTCCGCTTCGAAGTTTTGAAAGCCCAGATCAATGCTTAACGAGGCGGCATACTCGAGAAAAAGTTGATGAACTTGCACGATCTGATCGGGCAGGAGCGCACGTTGAAGGTTTATCGCTTGTTTTTGCATAGCTGCATTGAAGCAACCCTCGGATCAATTGGTCAAGCGAATTGCGTCGCCGGCTGAACGACGAAACATTTGCTGCATTGCAAAAAGCGCTGAAACAAGGCTCACAAAGACCTGTAACGTCACGCCTGCGAGTATCACTAATGGACTGCCAAAGCCTGGCAGTTCGAGTAATTCCTTACCAATGAAAAGTCCAAGCAAGTAGGCAAAGCCGCCTGCTAGCAAGCCGCCGAGCAATCCTGAGATCATGAGCTCTGCACCAATAATCGCCCTCAGTTGGCTGGGCCTAGCCCCTAAAACCCGCAAGAGTGCTGCGTCGCGCTGACGTTCATCCTGCTCAAGTTGCAAGGCTGATGCGATCACGAGTGCGCCGCTGATCAAGGCAAGCAGAAACAGCCAACGCAGACCGGCTGTAAGTTGCTCGACTAGGGATTTTGCCTGCTCGATAGTTGCCGTTAAATCAACTGAGGTAATGTTGGGAAACGCCCCATTGAGCAGTCTGTCAAAGTTTGAAACACTCGTTGTGCGCAGACTTGCAATCCAGCTTTGCGCCTGATCTTCAAGAAGCTGAGGCGAAAGGACAACAAAAAAATTCACCCGCATGCTTTCCCAAGATAGCGCACGGATGCTGCTGATTCTGGCCTTGACTACTTCGCCAGCAACCTCGAATTCGATCTCGTCACCCATCGATAAACCAAGCGTCTTTGCTAAACCTTGCTCTACCGAAGCATCTGCGTGCCCTCGGCGAGGCCATTGCCCATCAATTAATCGGTTACCCTCAATCGGGCCTTCGCCGTACGACAAGTTGAACTCCCTGTCCAATAAGCGTCTCGCTCGAAGCTCTTCAAAGTCCTCAGGCTCCATTGCTTTACCATTTCTGGTGACCAGGCGACCACGGACCATTGGATACAGATCAGCTGGCTCGTCTTTGATTGTTTGCTTCAAAAAATGGATCACCTCATTTAATTGATCGTTTTGAATATTGATCAGAAAACGATCCGGCATCTGACCTTGCGAGGCTCGCTGCCAGCTACTCATTAAGTCATCCTGTACGAAACTCAATAACAACAAAGCTAACACACCAAGCGTGCTTGCACTCTGTTGAATCGCCCGTCTCAGTGGCGTTCTGCCAAGCCTTCGCAAGGCAAGCTTACTGGCTAAATGCCGAGCGGATAGCTTTTCCCCAAGCTCTCGTCCCAAACGGTAAAACAAAGCAAGCAACAAAGCCAGTAAGCAGAACACCATCATGAGTCCAGCCCAGAGCAGGAGCGCACTTCGAAGGCTGTCGCTTAACCATACGCTAAGTGAAAGGCTCGCCATCGCGATTACAAGCCAGGGAAAGTTTGTTCTCAACACGCTGCCTGCTTTTGTTGATCCAGCGGCATGATCCGACTGATTCGGTGTTTGCTCCCGAAAAAGGACATTTGGCGTTACGCCGAGCAGTTGTAACCAACCCCCCAGGGAAAAGCTCAAAAGCATGAGCAGGCCCGCGATGAGCGCATGAAAGGCAATGCTGAAATCAGCGGGTGGCAATTGCTGCGCAAGCTTTACGGGAATCAGCGATGCCAGCAAGTCTGCCGCGTAAATACCGAGCAATGCACCAACACCCCCAGCTAAAAAGCCGATCGCTAAAAACTGAAGCACGACAATGCCAAATAAATGCGCTGCAGATGCACCCATGACGCGCATGACAGCATATTGCTTCATATGCGTGCTCGCGTAGTGCCTTGAGGAGAGTGCAATTGCGGCGCAGGCAACAATGGCGATGATTGAGGCAATCAAACCAAGGAAGGTCTTTGCTCGTTGCATGGTGAGTTGGATTTCTGGCCGACCAGCATCTTGTGCTTCAATCCGTTGCCCCTTTTCAAGCGCATCTTCATGCTGCGCTATCCACCGCTTAAGCGCAGCAGCATCGTCATGTGCCAGGCCCATTCGCCAGGTAACGCGGCTTCCCTCCTGTATCAGACCAGTTGATTCCAGATCATCTCGATGAAGCATCAGCCGTGGTGCGAAGTTGATAAACGCTGCGACCCGATCGGGCTCTTCGCGAATTACGCCACCAATAAGAAAACTTTTCTCGCCAAGGCGAACCCTGTCAGCAATGCTCGCTTGCAATCGGTCAAGCAGGCTTTGTTCCAGCCACACGGTGCCCGGTAACACCCTATTGATGACGGTCTCATCTTGTGCGCTCGCAAGTTTAAGCTTGCCCCGCAAAGGGTAATTGCTGCTTACTGCCTTAATCGACGCAAGCATCGTCT
>JALQWJ010000075.1 GCA_023258775.1 Burkholderiaceae bacterium
CTTGAAAGCTTTATTTTTGGGAAGTCTTCTGGTCAACCGGGAACCCAACGGCCCATTCCATTGCTGCTGGCTAAGCCGATGCTTGTAATACTCGCAGCGGCGCCCAGATAGCTTTGCATTAGCCGTTGATCCTTAAGAAGTTGCTTGGCCTCTCCCTTTAGGACAACCCGACCCGTCTCCATAACATAGGCGTAGTCTGCAACATGCAGTGCTGCTCGGGCATTTTGCTCTACAAGTAGGATCGATACACCAGCTTGTTTTAGATCCCGGATCACGCGAAACACATCAGCGACAACCCGCGGCGCAAGCCCCAGGCTCGGCTCATCGAGCAATAAGAGCTTTGGCCGACCCATCAAAGCACGACCCATTGCTAACATTTGGCGTTCGCCGCCAGAGAGTGTGCCGGCAAGTTGCTGCTTTCGTTCTTCAAGCCTGGGAAACCGTCTGTAAACTTCTTGAAGACTCGAAAAACGATCAGCAGCGCCCAGCCTTCTTCGGTGAAATGCGCCCAGGATCAAGTTATCTTCAACGCTCATTGATACAAAAAGTTCTCGCTTTTCAGGCACAAGGTTCATGCCGAAGCGAACCCTAGACTCCACATCAGCAGAATCAATCGATCGACCCTCAAAGCTAATTGAGCCGCGGTAAGCCAGCAGCCCTATCAGGGCTTGTAACAGTGTGGACTTGCCAGCGCCATTGCGGCCGATCACAGTGAGCACCTGCCCTCTTCGCATCGAAAGGCTTACCTCCTGTACCGCCTCGACTTCACCATACGCAACATGCAGTTGCTCGACCTTAAGCAGTTCATCGTGCTCCGGATTTACATTAAACCCGGTACCTTCCTGAGCGATGGCTGGAAAAGCCGTACTCATTCCAGATCCACGCCAAGGTAGGCTTCGATCACCCGCGGATCCTGCTGAATCTTGGCGGGTTCACCTTGAGCGATGACAACGCCATGCTCCATCACAACAACCCGATCGGCAAGACCCATTACAAATGCCATATCGTGTTCAACCAGCAAGACGCCAATCCCATCAGCACGAAGCGCCCTTAATAAATCAGCCAGTTGCTGCTTCTCACCAAAGCGCAATCCAGCAGCAGGCTCATCAAGCAGTAATGCAAGCGGATCAGCAGCTAGTGCTCTGGCAATCTCGAGTGTGCGTTGTTGACCGAGTGCCAGAGAGCCAGCTGGTAAGTGCAGGACATCTGCCAATCCCACTCTGCGGGCCTGCTCTGCTGCCTCGCGCATTAGCTCACGTTCTTCGAGACGTTCCAAGTGCAAGGCAGCACGCAAGGGTCCTTGAGTACCCCTAAGATGCGCACCAAGTGCAATATTTTCAAGAACGGACATCTCAGGTAGTAATCGAACGTGTTGAAAACTACGACAAAGTCCAAGCTTTGCAATGTGCCTCGCCGTCTGACCATGGATCGCCTGACCACAGAAAAAAATTTCGCCGGCATCAAGCGTTTGTACACCGGTCAATAAGTCAAACAAGGTACTTTTCCCCGCCCCGTTAGGTCCAATAAGGGCGAGGATCTCAGCCTGCCTCAGTTCTAAACTAATTGCCTGATTAGCGATCAGACCACCAAATCGCTTCTCGACGCCTTGAGCTCTGAGCAAATAGCCAGCATCTGCACTTAATTGATGGGCCCTTTTGGGGAGCGTCGAAACTGGCCAATTGCTATGCCCAAGTCCCGCTGGGAACCTTGTAATAACACCAGCCGCTCTCGTATCAAGGCCACTTGATCTTGACTCAGGGGAAGCTGAACGCGACGCAGCGATGATGCGGCGATAGAGTCGTTCAGCATGCGGCCAAAGTCCCTTTGGGGAATGTTGCAATAAAAGCACCAAAAACAAGCCAAAAACAATACTTTCAAAATTGCCTGAAGCGCCCATCAAACGCGGCAATAAATCCTGTAACCACTCCTTGAGCAGTGTCACAACCCCTGCCCCAAGTAAGGCCCCCCAAACCTGGGCCGCACCGCCAAGCACCGCCATGAACAAATATTCAATACCGATATGCAGTGAGAAGGGAGATGGATTCACAAAACGCTGATAGTGCGCATAGATCCAACCTGAAATACCGGCATAGACTGCGGCGAGTAAAAAGACAATCATCTTCGATCGCGCTGTATTAACGCCCATTGATTCGGCAACAACCACCCCGCCCTTAAGTGCTCGTATCGCACGACCCTCGCGTGAGTGAAGCAAATTATCGGTGAGCAGCATCGCTACAAAAAGAACAATCCAAATCAAATAGTAGATCGATGAAGCGGATTTAAAACTAATCCCAAAAATTTCAATCGGCGGAATCGACGATAAACCGGTATGCCCGCCTAAGAATTCCATATTGCCGAAGATGAAATACAGGCTCAGTCCCCAGGCAATCGTTCCTAATGGCAGATAATGGCCAGATAGTCTTAAGGTAATCGCACCCAGAGCAAAAGCGAGGGCCAAGGTCATGAAGATGACCGCCAACAATCCAAACCAAGGCGATAAACCAAACTTAGTCGACAAGACGGCACTCACGTAAGCACCGAGACCCACAAAGGCTGCCTGACCGAATGAAGTTAGTCCCGCAACACCGGTCATCAAGACCAAACCTAAAGCCACCAGGGCCACCATACCAATATGATTAGCCATCGTCAGGTAATAGGCTGGGAGTACCCAGGGCGCGAACACCCAGATCAGCAAAAGAACGATCACAACCACTGTCTTGGACCAAGACAAAGACAAAGACCCTGCCCCAGCTTTGCCTTTTGCCGGAGTTAAGGACTCAGACTGCTCGCCCAAGGAATTATTCCTCATCATGTAAGCCCTGATGGCGAAGTGAACGCCAGAGCAACACAGGAATAATCAAGGAAAAAACAATCACTTCTTTGAACGAACTTGCCCAAAACGAGGCGTAAGCCTCAAGTAATCCAACCAGCAAGGCGCCACCGACAGCAAGTGGGTAACTCGCAAGCCCTGCGACGATCGCACCTACAAAGCCTTTCAGTCCAATCAAAAAGCCCGTGTCGTAATAAATTGTCGTTATAGGACCGATTAACATCCCAGAGTAGGTGCCGATGAGCGCCGCAAGAAGGAAAACCAGTCGCCCCGCAAACACTGGTGCTATCCCCATCAGGCGGGCACCAGTTTGATTAATCGCTGTAGCTCGTAAAGCTTTGCCAAATAGACTTTTTTCAAAAAACAAGCCTAAACCGATCATCAATAACAGGCTCGTGCCTAAAACCCATAGCGTTTGCGCATTCACAGGAACGCCAGCAAAACCGAATGTTCCCTCACTGAAAGGCGGCGTCCGAGACCCCTCTGCGCCAAAGAAAACTAGACCAATGCCTACAAGAACCAAATGCACAGCTACTGAAACTATGAGAAGCACCAGCACTGGGGCTTGGGCCATCGGTTGAAACGCAAGCCGATAAATCATCGGGCCGAGCGGTACAACCACCATCAGTGTAAGCAACAGTTGAGCGAAAAGGGGTAGGCTTGAAAGCTTGAATGATGAGGCTTGCATAAACCAGAACGCGAGGACCAACGCAATCGGGAATAGCAGCTGCCACAGAAATGGCCAGCGGATTCGCCGGACCAGACCCTCACCTAGTCTTCGCTGGTAACGCCAATCTAAAAAAAAACAGATCAATCCGGCTGCCAGCAAAAGCCATAAGGTACCTGGAAACTTATTGGCCTGTAATGAAGCCAAGGTGAGCGCCCCGAAGGCAACGAATTCACCCTGAGGGACGAAAATAACTCGGGTGACTGCAAAAACCATAACCAAAGCCAACGCCAGCAGTGCGTAAATCGCACCATTGGTGAGCCCGTCTTGTGCAAGAAGTAAAACAATATCCAGATTCATGAAAGGCTTTGAGTGAGCTAATCCCTTTGTTGAGCTGATTAACGCAACAAAATTACATCAGGATCGCTTTCGACAGCATACAGCCGCTCAACGATTGCGCGCCGATGATCCAGCACCGCACGCTGGTTGATATAGCCTTTATCAGTTATTTCGTTGGCGTCGATCGATGCAGGCTCTAGCAATAACAATGCCCTTGTCGGATAGGTCGAGCTTCCGGTGCCCGCCGACGCCAATTTGACAAGACGGCTCCTAAGCGCCTCTCGAACCCGAGCATCACCGACTACCGTTTGGTTGGCGACGGTCTCACTGAAGTCTGGACACAGACTTCGGCAGGCGGCCCAATTAGGGAAAATCAACAGTCCGATTTCGTGCCGATCGTGACCGGTGATCACGCAATCTTGTATCAACGGGGAAGCCTCGGCAATAACCCGAACTCTCAGTGCACCAACATGTACCCATGTACCCGAACTAAGCTTGAAGTCCTCAGCAATTCGCCCATCAAAGACTAAGCCTTTTTCTGGCCTCTCAGCGTCAAAAAAGCGGCCAGCATCCCCGATACGATAAAAGCCCTGATCGTCGAAGGCCCGGCTTGTTAAATCGGGCGCATCAAAATAACCAGGCGTGACGTTAGGCCCTTTGACAAGCAGTTCCCACTTGCCAGCGGTAGCTTGCATTTTGACGGTCACACCCGGCGCCGGCAATCCAATAATGCCTGGCTGATCGATCGGATAATGAACTGAGGTTGCAAGCGGCGCCGTTTCTGTTGAACCCCAGGCAGAAACCATCGCTGGCGGTGGCCCATGTACCGATTTCGCGCAGCGGCGCAATCGATCCCATAATGGTTGAGGCAATGCTGCAGCAGCGTAAAAAATAAGATCGAGTTCTGAAAAGAAATGCGCCCGAAAATCAGCATCTTGTTCCAAATAGGGCAACAATAGATCGAAACCGCGGGGAACATTGAAGTAAAGCGTCGGCGCAAGCTCTTTGAGATTTTCAACCGTTTGCTCGATCAATCCGGGCGCCGGCTTTCCCTGATCGATATAAAGCGTGCCGCCATGCCGAAGAATCAAATGCATGTTGTGGTTGCCACCAAAGGTATGACTCCAGGGCAACCAGTCCACAATAACCGGCGGTCGTGTCGTGAGAAATGGCCACAGTTGACTTATTGCTTGTTGATTCGAGCACAACATCCGCTGCGTGTTGATAACACCTTTTGGCAGACCAGTGGATCCCGACGTAAAGAGGATTTTTGCTACTGTGTCCGCGCTTATACTCATGAATGACTGGCGCACGCGTTCGCCTGGCTCAATCTTCGCCCAATCCTCAAACAGCTCAACATCATGAGCCCCAGACGCAATCTTAGGATGCCGAGAGACCAAAACAGCCGGGTTCAGTTCTGCAAGCTCGGTCAATGCGGCATTCAGTGCTTTCTCATAAACCGCGCCATCACTGACGTAAATGAGACCAGGCTTTATCAGTTTTAGAATGTAGATCAGCTTGGCGTAATCATTAGACATCAGCGAATAAGCAGCCGAAACAGGTGCAACAGGAACCCCAACATGCATCGCTGCCAAGCACAACAAAGCATGATCGATGCTGTTCTCTGACAAAATCGCTAGTGGCTTTTGCGCATTCAATCCGCGCTGCAGTAAGGCTTCGCCAAGCCGGTAAACCCAGTCAAGCGCCCCGCGATAAGTAATGCTTCGCCACGCCCTTGGTTTCAAATTAGAGTTTCCGTCGCCCGGACGAGCCAAAGGTTCTGCGAGAAAAATCTGATCAGGACTCACGCATGCCCAGTGTTCCAGCCACTCACCAACACAGCGTGAATAAGGTAACAGGCGATGTCCAGAGGACAGCAAAACGCAATCGGCTGAAGGCCTTTCCATGCGCAACAATGGTGGCGCAAACCCAGGGTGATCTACCTCTTGGCGCAGGTTCACAATCTTCACCAAATGATTAAGGTGTCAGTAGTTTCCAATTACCACCTTCGACCCGAACCATCACACGCGAACGCTGATCCAGACCATTGTGATCGCTTGCGCTCATGTTGAAAACACCATGTGAGGCGGGAAGTTCTTTGGTTGCTTCAATCGCATCGCGCAAGGCACGCCTGAACTCTGCCGTGCCTGGCTTGGCCTTCTTGAGCGCTTGGGGTACTGCATTTGACAGCAGCAGGGCTGCGTCCCAAGCGTGTGCGCCAAAGGTCGAGCGGCTATCCTTTCCGTGTACTTTCTCATAAGCGTTAACATAATCCAGCGCAGCACGTTTACTGGGGTGACTGTCTGGTAGTTCTTCGGCAAGCAACATCGGGCCAACAGGAAATACAGCACCTTCCACGTTTTTACCACCCACTCGTAAGAAGTCTCGGTTCGCAACCCCATGGGTTTGATAAATCCGACCCTTGTAGCCACGCTCGCGCAAACTTGCCTGGGGAAGCACGGCAGGCGTTCCGGAACCAACAACCAGCACAGCATCGGGATTTGCAGCCATCAGCTTGAGCGTTTGCCCTGTTACCGAGGTATCGGTCCGCTGGAATCGCTCCACTGTATTCATGGTGATGCCAGCACTTGCAAGCGGCGCCTTCATGGCTTGTAGCCATACCTCGCCATAAGCGTCAGCAAAACCAATAAACCCAAGGCTCTTCACACCTGCGGTCTTCATCACATCGACGAGCGCGCCCGCCATGATGTTGATACCTTGTGGCGTCACAAAAGACCAAGCATGCTTATCGCCTGTTTGCGGTGGGATCGGGGCCATGGTGATTACGGGCGTGCCAGACTCAGCGCCGACTTCAATCGCGGCAAGCGAGGTTGGCGTGGTCGTTGAGCCAATAATTGCATCAACCTTATGCTCAGCAACAAGTCGCTTTGCGTTTTTATTGGCTTCGGTCGGATTTGTTGCATCATCCAGAACGATATAATTGACCTTTTGACCACCCATTGTTGTGGGCAGTAGTGACACGGTATTTTTTTCCGGAATCCCCAGCGAAGCGGCTGGGCCCGTTGCTGACACCGTCACACCGATGTTGATCTCTGCCAAAACCGGTTGGACGATTGCGGTAGTGAACGCAAATAATGCGCCCGCGATAATTTTTCTCATGCCTAGCCTCCTTGATTTTAGAATTGCTCAGGCTAGAGTGTCGCCGATCCCGCCGTCTGCGCGCAAGCCGGAAGCAGACAATGCCCGCCCTCAGAACCGATGCAATCGACAACACCGCCCGTATTG
>JALQWJ010000076.1 GCA_023258775.1 Burkholderiaceae bacterium
AAGCAGCGAGCAAACCCGCAAGCAAAACAGCCCGCCATGCGGAGGGCAGGCAAGCCGCCAAGGCTGGGACAAGCACAGGCAGCAAATCGAGCGGCATCAGAAAAAAAACACTGGGCAATCAGGCCGAAACGCCGCAGGGCCGTGCCCGCAATGCACTTTTGATCGACAGGCAACTCGACGGCGATGGTCCCGGTGTTGCCCTGATTCTCAGCGCATCCGAGCGCAAATCGCTCAAGGCAGCAGCGCATCACCTCAACCCGGTCGTGATGATTGGGCAGGAGGGGCTAAGCGAAGCTGTGATCCGCGAAACCGACCGATCGCTTCGGGCGCATGAGCTGATCAAGGTACGGGTTGCAGGCGACGATCGAGAGACTCGCCAGGCCATCCTTGAGGCCCTTTGCGAAGCGCTGCGCTGTGCCGCTGTGCAATCCATTGGAAAGCTTCTCGTGCTTTACCGTCCGAAGGATTACTCGTAGCGAACGGCCAAGATTTCATAGGACTTCAGGCCCCCGGGGGCCTGAACGTCAATCGGATCACCCTCATACTTACCAATCATCGCGCGTGCAATGGGTGAGGACACCGAAATCTTTCCCTTCTTGATGTCGGCTTCGTCGTCACCCACAATCTGATAGGTGACCGTATGACCAGATTCAACTTCCTCTAGTTCAACCGTTGCTCCAAAAACAACCCTCCCATCGGCGTCAAGCAGTTTTGGATCAATAATTTGAGCGTTACTTAATTTAGACTCAAGTTCAGCGATGCGCCCTTCGATAAAGCCTTGACGTTCTCGGGCGGCATCGTATTCGGCATTCTCAGACAAATCGCCCTGAGCCCGGGCCTCGGCGATAGCGGTGATAACTGCAGGGCGCTCGACATGTTTGAGGCGCTGCAATTCCTCTTTTAGCAATTCAGCGCCGACAACCGTTAAAGGGATCGTAGCCATTTCATCCTCTTTTTAATGTACAAGTGAAGCGTGTAATTGCTGTAACGCATAAACGTCGAGCGCTTTCATAGCACGCATGCCTTCAACCGCAGCCGACGCACCTGCGATGGTTGTAAAAACAGTCACTCGCTGAGCGAGCGTGGTTGTGCGAATTGAACGCGAATCCGAAATCGCATTCGGTTTTTCTTCAACCGTGTTAATCACCAGATCAATATCACCGTTTTTGATCATATCCACGATATGAGGACGCCCATCCTGAACCTTGTTGACGACATCGACTGAAATACCCTGACCACGCAAAACGGCTGCCGTACCCTTGGTGGCAATTAGTCGAAAGCCTAGCTCGCATAGGCCACGTGCCACTGCAATTGCCTTAGGTTTGTCGCTATTACGCACTGAAATAAATACCGTTCCCGTTTCTGGAAGTCTCGTGCCAGCACCAAGCTGCGATTTCACATAGGCTTCGCCGAAAGTCTTTCCAACGCCCATGACCTCGCCTGTTGACTTCATCTCGGGCCCAAGCAAAATATCAACACCAGGAAACTTCACAAATGGAAAGACCGCCTCTTTCACTGAAAAATAAGGCGGCGTCACTTCTGCACCAATCGCTTGATCGGCAAGCGAGCGTCCAGCCATGGCTCTTGCCGCTATCTTGGCAAGTTGAAGCCCAGTTACCTTCGATACGAAAGGCACGGTTCGCGACGCACGCGGGTTGACCTCGAGCACATAGACCTTGGGCGCTGAGGCGGCATCAGCTTGTTGGATAGCAAATTGCACATTCATCAGTCCAATGACTTTGAGTGCTTTGGCCATTGCCGCCGTCTGAAGCTTTAATTCGTCGATCAAGGGTTGCGGTAGAGAATAAGGTGGCAGCGAACAGGCCGAGTCTCCTGAGTGAACACCAGCTTGCTCGATATGTTCCATCACCCCGCCAATAAAAACCCGTTCCCCATCGCAAAGACAATCAACATCGACCTCGATCGCATCGTTTAAAAATCGATCAAGCAAGACTGGTGAATCATTGGAAACCTTTACCGCTTCCCGCATATAACGCTCTAATTGTTTTTGCTCGTGAACAATTTCCATGGCTCGGCCGCCTAGGACATAGCTCGGGCGAACAACCAAAGGATAGCCAATCTCCGCTGCCAGGCTTAAGGCCTCTGTCTCTGTTCGTGCAGTGCGATTAGGCGGTTGCAGCAGATTCAATTGTTGCAATAATTTTTGAAATCTCTCACGATCTTCTGCAATATCTATCGATTCGGGCGATGTACCAATAATCGGAACGCCATGTTTCTCCAATGCCAGGGCAAGCTTCAGCGGCGTTTGGCCCCCATATTGAACAATCACGCCTTTAGGCTTTTCGATCGCAACAATCTCAAGAACATCCTCAAGTGTCAGTGGTTCGAAGTAAAGGCGATCTGAGGTGTCGTAATCGGTTGATACGGTTTCGGGATTGCAGTTGACCATGATGGTTTCATAACCATCCTCACGAAGCGCAAAAGCAGCATGAACGCAGCAGTAATCAAATTCGATACCCTGACCGATTCGATTCGGGCCACCACCAAGCACCATCATCTTAGGCCGATCACTTGGTGCAGCCTCACACTCATCATCGTAAGTTGAGTACATGTAGGCCGTGTTTGTGGCGAATTCCGCAGCGCAGGTATCAACCCGCTTGTAGACAGGGCGTACACCCAAAGCCCATCTCGCATCGCGAACCTCATCAGGCGTGCAACCCATCAAAAAAGCAAGGCGTTGGTCCGAGAAGCCTCTAGCCTTCATCGCCTTGAACTCTTCGCGCGTTAATGAGTCCAGGCTGCGTTGCTTTAGACGAGCTTCAATTTGAATCAGTTCTGCGATGTAGTGCAAAAACCAGGGATCGATGCCAGTTTCTTCATAAACCTCCTCGACTGAAAGGCCAATACGGAACGCGTCGGCCACATAAAGCAGGCGCTCGGGCCTTGGTTCGCCAATCTCGCGAGTAATTTCATCCTCATCAGTAGAACGTTCTTCAAAACCATCAATGCCGGTTTCCAATCCTCTTAGTGCTTTTTGTAGCGACTCTTGAAAGTTGCGACCGATTGCCATCACTTCGCCGACCGACTTCATCTGGGTCGTGAGCCGTGAATCGGCTTGGGGAAACTTCTCAAAGGCAAAGCGTGGAATTTTTGTTACGACATAGTCAATCGATGGTTCAAAAGAAGCGGGTGTCAGCCCCCCTGTAATTTCATTGCTTAACTCATCAAGGGTGTAGCCAACTGCGAGCTTGGCCGCTACCTTGGCAATTGGAAAACCAGTTGCTTTGGATGCCAGTGCTGAAGACCGCGAAACTCGCGGATTCATTTCGATGACGATCATCCGACCATCTGCCGGATTGATCGCAAACTGCACATTGGAGCCTCCGGTATCGACGCCGATTTCGCGCAACACCGCGATTGAGGCGTTGCGCATGATCTGATATTCCTTATCGGTCAGTGTTTGCGCAGGCGCAACCGTAATTGAGTCACCCGTGTGAACACCCATGGGATCGAGATTTTCAATCGAACAAACAATGATGCAATTATCATTGCGATCTCGGACAACTTCCATTTCAAACTCTTTCCACCCGATCAGACTCTCTTCGATCAACAACTCACGAGTGGGCGAAAGGTCGAGTCCACGCTTGCAGATTTCGAGAAATTCTTCCTGGTTGTAGGCAATCCCACCGCCGGTGCCCCCAAGGGTAAAACTCGGTCTGATAATCACCGGATAGCCGATCGTTGTCTGAACTTCCTGTGCTTCTTGAAGATTATGAGCAATCCCCGAACGCGCGGATCCAAGACCGATGCCCTGCATTGCAACTTTGAACTTTTGCCGATCCTCGGCCTTCTCGATCGCCTCAGGTGATGCACCAATCAGCTCACAGCCGTACTGGCGCAGCACCCCCCGTTGATGCAAGTCGAGTGCGCAATTAAGCGCAGTTTGCCCGCCCATGGTGGGCAGTACCGCATCGGGACGTTCCTTCGCGATGATTCGTTCGAGTACCTGCCAGGTAATCGGTTCGATATAGGTCACATCGGCTGTTTCAGGATCGGTCATGATCGTAGCCGGATTGCTGTTGACCAGAATCACTTCAAAGCCTTCTTGCTTCAGGGCTTTACAGGCTTGGGCACCTGAGTAGTCAAACTCGCAAGCCTGGCCGATAATAATCGGACCTGCCCCAATTATTAGAATACGCTTAATATCAGAACGTTTAGGCATCTTAGAACTATCCTCGCGTCTGACGTTGACGCATCGCTTCAATAAATCGATCAAACAGCGGACCTACATCATGAGGCCCTGGGCTTGCCTCGGGGTGTCCCTGAAAGGCAAAGGCTGGACAGTCGCTGCGCTCAATGCCTTGTATTGATCCATCAAAGAGTGATACGTGTGTAATCTTCAGATTCTCTGGAAGGCTGTCTGGATCAATGGCAAAGCCATGATTCTGGCTGGTGATCATCACCGATCCATTTTTCAAATCCTTCACCGGATGGTTTGCGCCATGGTGGCCAAACTTCATCTTGAAAGTTTTGGCACCGCTGGCCAAGGCCATGATTTGATGACCCAAGCAAATACCAAATAAAGGAAGGCCTTTTGCCATCAATTCATGCGCTGCGTCGATGGCATAGTGGCAGGGCTCGGGGTCTCCAGGGCCATTAGATAGGAAAACACCATCAGGTTGTAAAGAAAGAATATCTTGCGCGTTGCTTTGTGCGGGCAGGACATGAACTTCGCAATCTCGATCAACCAACATTCGCAAAATATTTCGCTTCACCCCGAAATCGAGTGCAACCACCCGAAACCTTGGCTGTGCCTGCAAAGTCTTATGGCCACCCTCTAGAGTCCAGCTGCCTTCACGCCATAGATAAGCCTTGCTGGTCGTGACCACTTTGGCAAGATCAAGTCCTGCCATGCCCGGAAATTCGCGCGCTTTGCTAAGCGCTCTAAGCGCCGCTTGCTCACGACTACCTACCTCATCACCTGCGAGCAAGCATGCCGCCTGCGCACCTTCGCTTCTGAGGATTCGGGTGAGCTTTCTTGTATCGATTCCCGCAATGGCGCAAATACCTCGTTGACTTAAATAACCGGGCAAGTCATGTCGCGAGCGCCAGTTTGATGAGCGCGGAGAAAGCGATTTGATGATTAAGCCTGCTGCATCAACGCGCGGCGCTTCATCATCTTCTTCATTCGTGCCAACGTTGCCAATATGCGGGTAGGTTAGCGTGACGAGTTGACGCGCATAACTTGGGTCGCTCAGTATTTCCTGGTATCCGGTCATCGCCGTATTGAAGACCGCCTCACCAACGGCGCATCCGTCTGCGCCGATTGATTCGCCGTAAAAAATCTGACCATTTGCAAGCGCAAGTACGGCTGGCTTGGTAGGTGGTAAAAGCTCAGGACGCTCGCCTTGTGGCGAAGCTTGATGCATGGGCGGCAATGAAGAAGACACGATGATGGACACCAGGTTATGGCGCTGGCCGAGCAAGGCTTGCGGCGCTGTGCGCAGTTAAACCTTTCTATTTTAGCTGAATCGACCGGTCATGTTCCCGATAGGCCTCGACGATCGCGCAAAGCCTGCGCGATCGTACTCGCATCGACATATTCAAGCTCACTACCTACTGGCACACCGCGCGCCAGACGGGTGACTTTTAGCCCCTGGCGTTTGAGCATCATGCCGAGGTAGTGGGCGGTGGCTTCGCCTTCAGCGGTAAAGTTCGTTGCGAGGATCACCTCACTGACCAAACCATCGTTGGCCCGACTCAGCAATCGATGCATATGTAAATCAGTTGGTCCGATACCGTCAAGCGGTGAGAGTCGCCCCATTAAAACAAAATAGTAACCAGCGTAGCTCAGCGTTTGCTCGAGCATGAGTTGATCAGCAGGCGTCTCAACAACACATAATAGACCGGGATCGCGGCGTGTTGAGGTGCAGGTATCGCAAAGACTCTGTTCGGAAAATGTGTTGCAACGTTCACAATGTTTTATTTTTTCAACCGCTTCAGCAAGCGAGCGGCCAAGCAATGCTGCCCCGTCGCGATCATGCTGAAGCATATGAAAAGCATAGCGCTGCGCCGATTTCGGCCCAACGCCCGGCAGCCTGCGTAGCGCTGCAATCAGCGCATCAAGTGTTGGTGACACCTAAAGGGCGCTCAAATAGTCAGATCAATGCTCGAATACACAAACACGAATACAAGGCAAGACATCAAAATGGCAACTTAAAACCAGGAGGCAAAGGCAGACCCTGGGTGAGTTTGCCCATATGGGCCTGGGCTGTTTCGTCTGCTTTACGCAACGCATCGTTAAGCGCTGCTACCACCAAATCCTCAAGCATGTCCTTGTCGTCTGTCAGAAGGGACGGATCGATAATCACCCGCCGCACCTCATTGCGCGCCGTCACAATTGCCTTGACCATGCCCGCACCTGACTGTCCTTCGACTTCAACACTGGCCAGTTGTTCCTGAGCCTTTTTCATGTTGTCCTGCATTTGCTGGGCCTGCTTCATTAAGCCGGCTAACTGACCCTTCATCATGACGATGTCCTTTCAAAGTTTTCAAGAAAGATTCTAGTGTTTACGCGATTCGTGTTGACGCGGCTGGACCGAATCGGGATCGATTTGCGCACCGAGCTCATTGACCATCGCCTGAACGAAGGGATCGCTTTGCAAACCCTGAAGGGCGGCGTCACGTTCGGCGCGTCGCTGGGCATCATGAATTGAAGCAGCGGTCTGAACGCCGACAGCGCCAACTTCTGCTGATAATCGTAGCGGTTTTTGAAAATGGGTAACCAATAAATCTTTGACTTTGTTGACGGTTGCCAGTTCTGCAAGCGGTCGAATCGGCACGCGAACGCGGATGTGCATGCCCTCAATGGCGAGTAATTCACTTTGTTCTAAAAACTGGCGAACAAACCCTGAACAAGGAATACGACTCGCAAGCGCAGACCATTCGCAGTCCAGAACGAAGCTTGCAGGTTTAGTAGCTGTGTCCTGGGTTCCACGCTCAGCTGCCCCAGACTCAGCAGCTCTAGGTTCAGCAGCTC
>JALQWJ010000077.1:0-3033 GCA_023258775.1 Burkholderiaceae bacterium
TATCCGACCTTAAGCATTTGGCATGACTTCAAATACCATCCTCAACAGGTTATCAGCGGCACGCAAGACTGGATTTATGAGCATCTTGGCGCCTTGTTTTGGGTGGTTGAGCTCTGGGCTCCCAACAAAGCTGCTGGCATCGACAAGTATCCTTTCATCGATTGGTACCGAGAACACCCGCCCGAGGACGATTTAAAGCTGTTGAAGTGGAGCGATGAGGTCTGTGGCGGACAGGCGCATGTGGACTGGAGGGCTTTCGATCATCCTCAGCTTGGTGCTGTTGAGATCGGCGGTTGGGATCGTATGAACTTTTGGCGTAATCCGCCACCCCAGTTACGAGAAGCCGAAGTGGCACGCTTCCCGGGATGGCTCAAGCAATTGGCAGGAATCCTGCCAAAACTGGTTTTGTTGGAACTAAATGTGCAGTGCCTTGGCGAGGCTGTAGGACCGCTACATCCGCCTGGTGCCAAGCACTACCTCATACGCTTTGCTGTTGAAAACAGCGGTTATCTTCCGAGCTATGTGAGCCGAAGAGCCCTTGAGAGAAAGACGGTGCGGGGCGTGATCTTTGAGTGTTTTCCTCTCTTGAAATCAGGCGAAACACCCACCGAACGAGCTCATGAAAGCGGTATGCTTGGGGTTGCGGATGTGCTCGCTGGCGACTGGGTTTTCAGTCCAGACACTAGGCCATACCTTCGGTGTATGAACGGCATGCAGCGTGTTGAAGGGCCGTCGCTAGAAGGCCACGCGGCCAAGCAGTCCTTGCAGGCCTTTTTGCCCGATCATGGACTGAGTGCCCAACGCTGTTTGCATCAATGGCAACTCGCGGCCCTACCGGGTACGGCAATTGAGTTAATTGCCAGAACCGAGCGCGCTGGATTGGTGCGACAACGGCTTTGCCTCGACTAATTTGCTCAAGATATCGCGTCATCGCACACGGGTTCATGGTCTTATCAACGTTGTCCTCATCCTAGCCTTGTCCTCGAAAGGAATTATTCGTTGAAGATTTGTATTGTAGGTGCAGGTTCGATTGGTGGTTATGTCGGTGTAAAGCTTGCCCAGGCGGGCGAAGACGTCACCTTGATCGCTCGAAATGCGAATCTGGAAGCAATTCGCAGCCGGGGCATGCGGCTGACGATGGCAGATGGCGTTGAGCATGTTGTCCGGCACATCAATGCAAGCGCCTCGCTCGCAGAAGCGGGACCTCAGGACCTGGTGATCCTCGGCATGAAAGCCAATCAGCTTGCAGCGGTAGTCAAGGATTTGCCTCATTTGCTTCACGACAACACGGTTATTGTCCCGATGCAAAACGGCATTCCCTTTTGGTATTTTCAGCGGCATGGCGGCGAGTTCGAGGATCGGATTGTGCATAGCGTTGATCCTGATGGTCACATCATGAGGGCGATCGATCCATCGCGTATTCTCGGTTGCGTTGTTTACCCCGCCTGTGAACTGGCCGCACCTGGTTGGGTGCGCCATATTGAGGGCGATCGCTTCCCCTTGGGCGAACTCGATGGTCGCGAGAGTGAACGTGTTTTAGCGATTTCAGCCATGTTTGCGAATGCTGGATTGAAGGCACCTGTACTCAACAACATCCGCAGTGAAATCTGGCTCAAGCTCTGGGGCAATCTCACCTTTAATCCGATCAGCGCGCTCACGCACTCTACCTTGGTGGATATTTGCCAGTTTCCTTTATCGCGTGCATTGGCAGCATCAATGATGCATGAGGCCGAGGCGGTCGCAACCCGTCTTGGGATCAGCTTCAGGGTCACACTTGAAAAGCGAATTGCTGGCGCAGAAAAAGTGGGCAAACATAAAACCTCCATGTTGCAAGACGTAGAGTCGGGTCGTGATCCTGAAATCGACGCCTTGGTGGGCGCTGTGATTGAGTTGGGCAAGATCACGGCTGTACCCACGCCGCACATCGAGACGGTTTACGCGCTCATGAAGCTGCTTTCGGTACGGATCAACGACGAAAAGTTAGCAGTGCGCGCACGGCCCATGGCTGCAGCCTAGCGCTTTCGGGCAGAATCCCTCCGGTTGATGGAGGGATTCATGTCTGATTTTGTTTTACTGGCGCAAGAAGGCGCCATCTTCACCTTAACCTTGAATGCGCCATCTGAGCGCAATGCTTTATCGACACAGTCCCAATGGGATGCGGTTGTTGATGCGATCGAAACTGTCCAGCACCATGCTGAGGCCAAATGCTTGATTCTCACGGGTGCTGGCTCTGCATTTTGCGCAGGCGGTAATGTGAAGGATATGCAAAACAAACAAGGCATCGCGGGCGGTTCCCCTTATGCGATACGCGAGGGCTATCGCCGTGGAATTCAGCGGATTCCCAAGGCAATGGCAGCACTCGATATTCCAGCCATTGCGGCGGTTAACGGCCCTGCGATCGGCGCTGGTCTTGACCTGGCCTGCATGTGTGACATAAGAATTGCCTCGGAAAAGGCGAGGTTTGCCGAGAGTTTCGTCAAGCTGGGCATTATTCCTGGCGATGGCGGCGCTTGGTTGTTGCAGCGCATTGTTGGTTACTCAAAGGCTGCAGAGCTGAGTTTCACCGGCGATATGCTCAACGCTCAGCAAGCTTTGGACTGTCAACTGGTCTCGCAAGTGGTACCACATGACAATTTAATGGCGACCTGTATGGCTTTGGCGCGGCGAATTGCTGCAAACCCTGCGCCTGCGCTACGAATGACCAAGCGGCTCTTGCGAGAGGCTCAACACCAGCGGATCGAAGCTTTGCTCGAGATGTCAGCGGGCATGCAAGCACTCGCCCACCATACCGTCGAACACGACGAGGCGGTCGCCGCCTTTGTCCAATCCATGGCGAAAAGTAAACCATGACGCATGCCACTTCCCCAAGCGAACCGAGCCAGCAAAACATGCCATTAGTCAATGTGCTGCATGACGGCATCCTCACGCTCACCTTAAACCGACCCGAAGCACGTAATGCGCTGAGCCCCGAGATCACTTCGGCGTTGATCCATGCCCTTGAGCAAGCGCAGCGCGATCCAACGGTGAGAGCGG
>JALQWJ010000077.1:3045-6594 GCA_023258775.1 Burkholderiaceae bacterium
ATCACCGGCGCTGGCCGGGCGTTTTGCGCTGGTGGCGATGTAAAAGCGATGGCAACCCCGCAGGCCCAAAGCATGAATCTGGCAGAACGCCAGCGCTTGTTGCGTCAGCGTGCCGATGCGTCGCGTTTGCTTCACGAAATGCCCAAACCGACGATTGCGTTGATTCCTGGGGCTGCCGCCGGGGCAGGCCTGGCACTGGCGCTGGCTTGCGACTTCAGACTGGCAGCGCGTTCTGCCAAGATCAGTACCGCTTTTGCCAAGGTCGGTTTGTCGGGTGACTATGGCATGAGTTACTTCCTGCCAAGAGTTGTCGGCGAGGCGAAGGCGCGCGAGTTATTGATGTTTTCCCCCGTCTTGAGTGCCGATGAGGCTTTTGCCCTCGGCCTCTTACACCAGGTCTATGAAGACGAAGCCCTTGTGCAAGCGGCGGCAGTCTGGATTGATACCCTCGCTAAAGGTCCAACGCTTGCCTTCGGGCATATCAAGAAGGCCTTGCTGGCCTCAGGACTTAATGGCTTATCAACGCAGCTCGATGTTGAGTCTAGCCTGCAGGTCTTATGTCAGGGAACAGCCGACCATAAAGAGGCGGCAAAGGCCTTTGTCGAAAAGCGCCCCCCGCAGTTTCAGGGGCATTGACGCAGGCTTGCTGGCCAGCAAGGGATTGCTCAACAATGCCTAAACCTAGGAGAAATCGCTGATGGCTGCGTATTTTATTGTAGAAATTGATACGGTTGATCAGGACTTGATGGCCGAATATCGAAAACACACGCCAGCAGCGGTCGAGGCCTTTGGCGGCCGTTTTTTGGTGCGAGGCGGTGCGAGTGAAACCCTTGAAGGTGATTGGCATCCCAAACGTTTGGTGGTGCTGGAGTTCCCAAGCCTGGATGCCGCCAAATCGTTTTATCATTCAGATCAGTATAAACCTTTGCTCGAGATGCGCATGAAAGCTGGGCAGTCCAGGCTGGTGCTTGTTGAAGGTGCTCTTTAGATTCGAGAGCGCATAGATTCGAGAGCGCCTCCCCGCTTTATGCCCTTACTTAGACCTAGGCGCTTATTCATTGAGTGGCTTAAGCGGGACCCGGCTGTGTGTAATCCAAGCAATCACGCCAAACGAAAAGGCAAGTGCTGAGGTGATCGCCATAGCAAGTAGCGAGTGCATGACCGCAGGCACGATCAATCCGGCCATCAAGCTGTTGGTCACGCCGCCGATAAAGCTTTGCATCGATGAAGCCATGCCTCGACGACTAGGATAAAGATCAATGGCTCGCACGGTGATCGCTGGCACAGTCAAGGCCCAACCCAAGGTGTAGAGCGCGATTGGCACAATCGCCATCCACACCTGGGCTGGGAAGATCATTGTTAAAGCGATGTTTAGAACACTTGCCAGACCACTGATCCAAAGCCCAACTCGCACCTGGCGCATCGGCGGGAAACGCCCTGACAAACGGCTACTGATCGCTGAGCCAAGCATCATTCCGAGCACGGTTGCCAGAAACAACCAGTAGAACTGATCAGGGGCTAGCCTTAAATGCACACCGAGAAATTGTGCTGCACCTAAAACATAAAGAAAAAAACCGTTAAAAGGCATTGCGCTACTGATACAAAGAAGAACGAAACGCGGCGAACTTGCCATCGTCTTGTAGGCCTTAAATAGGGGTGCCACCGCGAGGCTACGACGATCCTGGGCTTGTAGTGATTCCGGCAGTAAAGCTGCGTGCAAGATCAAAAGCACGATGCTTAAACCTGCTAAAAACCAGAACACTGCTTCCCAGCCCCATCTGACAAATACAAGGCCGCCGATCCAAGGAGCAATGGCAGGCGCCACACCAAAGAAAATCGTCACAATGGAGAGCATGCGTTGTGCGTCATCAGGTGGAAACAAGTCACGAACCATGGCGCGTGAGATCACCATCCCGACGCCTGCGCAAAGGCCTTGCAGGAAACGATAAATGAGCAATGCCTCAATGCTTGATGCCATCGCACAGCCGATGGATGAAATCGCAAATAGCAGAAGCCCTGCAAGTACGACAGGTTTTCGTCCCACCGCATCAGAAATTGCGCCGTGGAACAAATTCATCACCGCAAAAGCGATGAGGTAAATCGATAAGCTCTGTTGCATTTGTACTGGGGTGGCCTGAAGCGACTGCGAAATACCCTCGAAGGCTGGCAAATAGGTATCGATCGCAAAGGGGCCAATGGCACTCAGTGAAGCAAGCAGCAAAGCCCAAGCCAGTCGCTGGCGTCTGTGGATGGGTTGTTCAGACACAGCAGTTTTATCGCTTTAAGCGCAGCACATCTTGAAATGGCATCTGTGCAAGCCCTGTTGTGTTTAGGGTTTCGTCAAGTCGAACACCAAGATTCAAGGCATGCTGCGCGAAAAAATGCGGCTCATTGGTTAGGGTGATCGGGCACAGTTTCATCGGGGTTTGTGCCCTGTAAAAACTAGTCTTGCTGCTGAAACAATTTCTGCGATAGCGGGTTTTGGGATGTTCAACTTAGTGCGGGTCCTTCACGATGGATTTATATCCGAAGGCAATTTGTTGCCCTTTCTTGCTTTTCGACATCGATCAGAGCAGTACAACACCTGTTCCCAGTTTTTTGCCCAACGCTTGCGCCAGGTCATGCTGAGTCCACAGACGAGGCATTGCTTGGTTGGTAGATCGGCCTTATTGCCGCGAAAACTTTGCATTCTTAGTTAAGGATTGTTCCATGGATAAGCATACCCCGGTCAGCCCAAGTCAAACGCAAACACTGCGTGGTCTTCCCGCTTTAATCTTCGCAAGCCGCTGGCTTCAGTTACCACTTTACCTTGGTTTGATTGTGGCCCAGGCGGTTTATGTTGTTCTTTTTATTCAGGAACTCAGTCATTTGGTGCCGGTGCTCTGGGACCCCAATGCACTCGACAACACGGCAAGCGCGCTTGGTGTGGTTGCCCGAAGCAAGGAAATTGTGGTGATGTTGATGGTCTTGTCGCTGATCGACGTCGTGATGATTTCAAATTTACTCATTATGGTGATCATCGGTGGCTATGAAACCTTCGTGTCGCGACTTGAACTGGACGGCCATCCTGATCAGCCTGAATGGCTTTCACACGTCAACGCAAACATTCTCAAAGTGAAGCTTGCAACCGCGATCATCGGCATTTCATCGATTCATTTGCTCAAGACGTTCATCTCTGCCGAGTCCTTAAGTGAAAAGACGATGCTCTGGCAAACCCTAATTCACATCGCCTTTATTCTCTCTGCGCTCTCGATTGCCTGGATTGATCGAATGCTTTCTAATGCGGCAGGTCAGCACCATCCAAAGTAGGGGCGTTGGATGTCGATGTTGACTAGGCTGATGGCGGTTTCTTTTTTATTTTTGGCTTTTTCTGAATCGCTTGCGCCTCCCAAGCTTTGCATCGTTCCATCGCTGCGGGCGTGAATTCAGCCTTTGGCTGGTTGCCGCCAATCACAAACATAAGAAGATGTTCTTCATCGGGTGCCGCTTTTGTAACATTCATGAAACGCCGAGCGACGCCAGGCGGAAAGGAGATCACGTCGTAGGCCT
>JALQWJ010000077.1:6604-6913 GCA_023258775.1 Burkholderiaceae bacterium
TCCCTCGTTCCATTCACATCGCCAGGTCCCGGTCATTGGGATGAAGGTTTCATTGGTGTTGTGGTTATGCATTAAGGGCCCTTTACCTGGCTTAGCCTTGCAATAGCCCAAGTTAAATCCTTCGGCGATACTAATGGCGGGCATCGCACTTGCGTTTGCGCCCACGGGTGAGGTGAGCGCCTTATTCTTGGATTTGGGTGGCTGAAACCCGATCACGGCATACAAGGTTCTCTCGCACTCAGGCAGGCCGCTATCAGGCAATCCGCCGTCTGATCCCCTGAGTTCACTGAATCTTGCGATTCTCCCGCT
>JALQWJ010000078.1 GCA_023258775.1 Burkholderiaceae bacterium
ATGCATTTGGTGCGAAAATTGCACCTCGCTGGCTTCAAGAGCACCATCAATGGGCGCAGCGCCTGAAGGCTCCGGCGTACAAGCTAGAGGAATATGCCCCTCACCGGCAAGCAATCCCGAGGTCGGGTCAAGCCCTATCCAGCCTGCACCAGGCAGAAACACCTCGCACCAGGCATGTAAGTCAGTAAAGTCATCAATAACGGTAGCAGTTGCCCCTGGTGGTACGTGATCGGGTTTAAGTTGAATCAGATAGCCAGAAACAAATCGTGCAGCAACACCAAGGTGCCGCAAGAGACAGACCAGCAGCCATGCGGTGTCACGACAAGAGCCCTTAGCCTCGATTAGCGTTTGCTCAGGACTTTGCACACCTGGTTCCAAACGAATGGTGTAACGAATATCCTGTTGCAGTTGCTGGTTGATGCGGACAAGGCAGTCGATGGTCGGCCCCTGCATGGACTGAAGTAATTCGACTCGGCTTTTGAGTTTGGGCGTGAGTTTGTCGGTGAGGCGATAGGGCTGCAAATCTCTAGCTAATGCCTCGTCGTATGAGAATGGAAAATGTTCTACTTCTCGATCGAGAAAGAAATCAAAGGGATTAAAAACCGCCATTTCCAAAACAAGATCGACGCTGACGCAAAATGTATCGCTGCGCTCGGGAAAAACCAGGCGGGCTTGATAGTTTGCATAAGGATCTTGCTGCCAGTGAATGAAATGGCTTTCGGGTTGTACCCGCATGGCATAGGAAAGTACCCTGGTTCGTGCATGCGGCGCAGGCCGTAGGCGGACGATTTGCGGCCCGAGACGCAGTTCCCGGTCATATTGGTATTCGGTTTGATGGTGCAGTGCAATATGAATGCTCATCGGATTCAGCCTGTTGATGATTTCCCTTGACTATGCAAGTGCAGTGCCAAGCGAGGCGCTATGATTTCGCTGTGGCTAAGCAGCGGCGATTACCGAGCGGCGAATTCACAAACACGAACCCCATCTCCATGACCGATGGACAAACCACGAGGAATTTTTATGTTGTACAGGCTTCAACAACAACTTATTCGGAGCGCTTTGCTGAGCGCTGCCTTGTTCACCAGCTTGAATGCGCTTGCGCAGACCGTTCAAATCCAGGAACCTTGGGTGAGGGCTACCGTCAAAGGGCAACAGGCAACTGGTGCTTTTATGAAGCTGACTTCGCAATCACCCATGCGTCTAATCCAGGCCCAATCCCCAGTGGCGGGCTTAGTCGAGATTCATGAAATGAAAATGGAAAAGGATGTCATGAAAATGGCCGCAATCGCTGGACTTGACTTACCGGCCGGCAAAGCGGTCGACCTCAAGCCAGGCGGGTATCATGTCATGTTGATGCAACTAAAGCAGGAAATTAAAGAAGGCGAAACCGTGCCAATTACGCTTGTATTTGAAAATAAGGAAGGCAAAAAAGAGTCGGTTGAGATCAAGGCCCAAACCCGTGCTTTAGGGCAGAGCATGAAGCACAAGCATTAGACAGATATCAATAAAGTTGAACAGATAAGTGGAGCGTTGCAGGGAGAATCAGCGATGACTGAAGGGCAACATGATGAGGGCTCGAGCCCCGACCAAAACCTGACACAAACGCTTGCGCCCGATCGCCGTTGTTGTGGTAACTGCGTGTGGTGGGATGGCAGTCGAAAGTTCGTCAAACGCTTCCCTCAAGGGCGCCCCTCCATTGATCACCCGGCTGTCTTTTACACCCGGGTTGCTGATCATGCCGCAGGACATTGCCTTGCACCCAGTTCAATGAAGCAAGGTCAAGAAACGCCTTACTCAACCAGTTGTCTACAGTTCAAAGCTTTTTTCAAAGGTACTCAAGCCGACCCCAATATGGCCTTGGTGCATTTGAATCAGGCTTGCTGTGCCACCTGCTCATGGTGGGAGGGAGAGCGAAAATTAATCAAAAAAGAAGAACGAGACAAGGACGATCGGGTCACCAAGAAGGCTTACTTTCTCCGCATTGAACGTGAACGCAGCTTTCGTTGTATTAACCTGACCTCAGATACCTCATCGATGTATATGAAACCGATTCAACATTGCGACCACTATCGTTACTTGTTCACGTGATCAGGAGTTAGAGCAATGAATACCGTGAAAGAATTTTTGGCATCAAGAACGAAGTCCCTCGTGACCACCACAGAAGATACACCGGTCACCGAGGCGGTATCGATGATGACCAGAGATAATATTCACAGTCTTATGGTGATGAAAGACGATCAGATGATCGGTATCTTCACCGACCGTGATTATGTACATAAAATTGTAGCGACCCAACGAGACCCTGCCCAATTGAGGGTCGGTGATGTGATGACAAAAGAAGTCACCACCGTGTCGCCAGATACAAGTATTAAGACCTGTATTGAATTGATGCACGATGGAAAATTCAGGCATTTACCGATTACCGAGGCAGGCCAGGTGATCGGCATGATTTCGATGACCGATGTCATGAAGATACTCATCGATTTCCATGACCAGGACATCGAAACTTATTTTTAAGGAGAACCATGTTGAAACGCACCGCAAAACAAGAGCTCGTCGCCCTTTACTTCCGCTACCGTCAACTGATTGAAACGGTTCGCGAGTCCTTTGACTTTGATGGCTTAACGCCGGATCACGAAGAGTTACTTGATGTGGTTTGCGAACATTGGCATCACGGCGCGCCACTAACCGTGCGACAGGTGATGAGTTTTGAGCACTTGGCAAGTACGGTTACCATTCATCGACGCCTGAAAAAACTTCGCGAGCTTGAACTCGTTGAACTTGAAACCTCCCAGTCAGACTCCCGCAAACGCGAAATCATCCCAACGAAAAAGGCACTTGACCTGTTTTCAGCCAAGGCCAAAGCGATGCAAACAGCCACCCGTTAGCGCTTTTCGACTCCTCTTTCAAACCAAAGTTGTATTCGGGGGGCTTCCACGCTCAGTGAAATCGCCGTAGACTCAAGTGCTTGAGCTCGAAGGTCCGAGTACGTTCACGGGCACGTTTGTCTGCTGGGTCGCGGATATCCTCAGACAGGCGGCATCCATGCGAAGCGGTGTACCCGATGGAGAATTCGCGCAACACGGAGCAAACATGAAAAAACGTTGCTATTGGGAACGGGTTCGCTTTGACGGATCGCTCCAAAACAATACCTATGTGGTGATGGATGGCGGCAAGCTTGTTATTTCCACAACATCACTTGATATGGCCCGAATGGCTTATAGAAAGGCTTTGGACGGCAAACATGTTGGCCAGCAACTCGAAGAGGCCGCAGCAGGCGGCAGCACACCCGAACTTTAATCAGGTCGGGCCCAGTGGTGACTGCCACCTGAGACAGGCTCGGTGTTAAGCCCCAAGCAAGTCAAACCCGATTTGGCCGAGGGCGCCAATGTTGAGCGCCAGCGCCCGATTCAATCATTAGCAACAATTCACAAAGCGGCCACGAAGTCGATCGATTTGCGTGGTCATCAGCTACAACTCAGTGAGTTGATTCAGCACGAGCACTTGCGTGTGCACTTGCATGATGGGAGCATTTTCGAAGGCAAGCTTCTCGACGGTCTGCCTCATGGCGATGCGAGCTGGACGCAGCCACAAGGCCTACGCATTGAGGGACGTTGGGAGTCTGGCGAACTGCATGGTGAAGTCCGCATCAGCTATCCCGATGGTTGCCTCTTCCAAGGCGAAGTGCTTCACGGATATGCTCAGGGCCGGGGTAAAACAAAGCGTCCCAGCGGCATGATCCACGAAGGGCAGTATCACGCAGGACAGCCAAAGGGCTTAGGTCGTCTGATTTGGCCAGATGGACGAATATTTGAAGGTCGATTTGAGGACGAATCGAATGGCTTTGGGCGGCTCGAGTGGCCCGATGGCAGGACATTCCAGGGACTTCTGCGAAACGCCGAGCTTGCCGATGAGGGCGAGTTGACCTGGCCAGATGGCCGAAGCTATCGTGGATCTTTATGGATGGCTGAACCCAATGGCCAAGGTGAAATGCGCTGGCCCGATGGCAGCATCCATGTTGGGGAATTCAAAGCAGGAAAAGCCAATGGTCCAGGGGAGAGGCAGTTCAGCAATGGTTTGCGCTTCGTTGCTAGCTGGCAAAGCGGCTTAGCCGAAGGCGAAGCTACAAGCTTCACGCCTGACGGTGTTCGCACCGTGGGGCAATGGCGACGGGGTAAGCGGGACGGCGAAGCAATCTCCCACTGGCCCGATGGACGGCAAATGCTTGTGACTTGGCGTGAGGATGTGGTGCAAAGCCTGGCAACGATGACCTGGCCAAGCGGCAAGCAACTTTGCGGCCCCCTTGTCGATGAACGTATTCGTGGCATGGCCTGTCTGCGCTTTCCTGACGGCCGCGAACTACAAGGGCAATTCGAAGGCGACATACTCCGCGGACCAGGCAAGCTTAGTTGGCCTGACGGGCGGGTTTACACTGGGCAGATCAGCGAAGAACGCCCACAGGGCCAGGGAAGTATGCACTGGCCTGACCAAACCGAGTATGTTGGACAATTCGATCAGGGTGTACCGCAAGGTGATGGTCGATTGCGAAGCGCAAGCGGTAATCTATTCATCGGACGCTTTGAGCGTGGCGAACCTGCAGGCTTTGGCACACTCACCCTTGTCGATGGCACAAGCTACGCAGGCGACTGGTTGCAGGCTGCCATTCGCGGACGAGGTAGCATGGTCTGGCCGGATGGGCGCCGCTATCAAGGGCCTTTTGATGGCCATACGCCAAAAGGCGAAGGAAGCCTGCACTGGCCCAACGGTAGAAGTTATGAGGGTTATATCGAAGAGGGAAGACCCCATAAGCAGGGCGTGATGCGATTGCCTGATGGCAGGAGCTATGTCGGCGAGTTCGAACAGGGGCGATTTCATGGCGAGGGCATCTTGTCTTGGCCCGATGGGCGAATGTATTGCGGCAGCTGGCACCAAGGCAAACGCCACGGCCAAGGTTTGGCGATCCTTGAAGGGGGCCTTCGCTATGAAGGCGACTGGCATCGACATCGTATGCACGGGCAGGGACATTTGCGCTGGCCTGACGGGCGACGCTACCTCGGACAGTTTCAGCATGGCGACCCGCAAGGGATCGGCCAGATGGATCTGCCGGATGGACGGCAATTCGAAGGCCATTTCGTAGCAGGCGTACCACAGGGTCAGGGTATCTTGAGGCTTCCCGACGGTCGAATTTTCCAGGGGCAGTGGCTTGAAGGCAACATGATCGGCGAGGGGTCTTTAAGATCTCCCGACGGTAGCACTTACCGAGGTTTGTTTCTGGGACATGAACCCCACGGCAAAGGCCGCCTTAAAACAGCCGATGGCAGCATGTACGAAGGCGATTTTGAGCACGGCAAACCCCAAGGTATCGGTTGCTTGCGATCGCCTGATGGGCGCGTCTACCGAGGTTTGTTTCAGCAGGGCCAGGCCGAGGGCCAGGGTGATCTGCAACTGAGCGATGGTCGACGCTATGTCGGTGGATTTGTTGCCAAACATTTTCATGGCCATGGCAGCTACTACTGGCCCGACGGCAAAAGCTACCATGGACATTGGGAGCAGGATAAACGATGCGGACGAGGGATTTATACGCTCTCAGACGGCTCGCGTTACGTTGGTTTTTTTGAAGCCGACCACCCTCACGGACTGGGGATACTTTACGACCCCAAAGGCCAGGTTAAACAAGCAGGCCGATGGGCAAACAATCGCCTCGTTGAGCCGATCAAACTGCAAGTTAATGACTATCCGTTTGAAGCCAAAAACGAAGGAACCGATCCTGTTTGACGCGATTCATAGTCTTTTTGAATCGATTGCGCTCGCGCAAAATAAGCCCTTGCGTCTGAAAATGCGGTCAGATCGCTGGTTTCGCAGCTGATGACCGATTTTGACGCTAGCGCAACAATACCAACAGCTCGGGTATTTTCCGGTTCACCTTCAACGACAAATATTGCCCGGTTTGAGCCATTCACATACCAAGCACCGATCAGTCGGCATTGCGCCGACTGGAATAGCGACTCCACCTGCGACTGCCTGTCTTCGGGGTGGGTCATGAACCATTCCATCGCCTGTGGGGCGTAACTGATGTTAAGCATTACAAGGGCCATTCTTTTCTCCATCGCTGCGCCGTTCTCAGGCATTCGTGATCAGTATGCTTCATCTGCCATAATTAGCATGCTACGCGCCCTTCATCTTGGAGCTCTTTATGCGCATTCCACCAAAACCGAATGATTTGTCGGAGCCAGCCGAAACGATTGCTGCGATGCGCAAGCGTCGCGGTGGACCGCTTTCGAACCTAGACCGTATTCTTCTGAATTCCCCGCCGATGGCAAAGGCCTGGAATGATTTTATGGGCATCATCCGTGGCGACATCATGGTTGACGCACGAGTTCGGGAGTTGGTGATTTGCTCCCTGGCTGCCTTGCATTCGACAGATGCTGCCTTTAATCAGCACCTAGCAGCTTTTCGCAAGCTCGGTGGCAATGAAATGCAGGCATCGGCCCTGCGTGATCCGGTAACAGCGGTGGGCAATCGAGCACTTTTCCCAGGTCTTGACCGAGCAATCCTTGCGCTCACAGTCGAAATGACTCGCAAAACCAAGGTTAGTGACCCGGTGGTTGCGGCTATCCGCACTGCCCTCAACGAACAACAGTTGCTTGACTTAATGAGCCTGACCGCTTCTTACATCATGGTGTTTCGCTTCATGGCTGCACTTGGTTTTACAGAGGCAGACGGTTGCCCTGAATAAGGATCGATGATGCGCAACGATACGGCGCAGATCCTCGTAAATCAGGGCAAAGTCTCATGGCCAGTTTTCTCAATCCACTTCAATGCTGGGATGGCCGCTTTGCCGAAGCAGGCTCCCCACTCGCTAAACCC
>JALQWJ010000079.1 GCA_023258775.1 Burkholderiaceae bacterium
AGCGTGACAGCGTTCGCTATCAATCCTAGCTTGATCGACCCTACAACGATGTCACAAACTCAAGTTGGCTCGATTTGCTTTGTGGGTGCGGGACCAGGTCACCCCGATCTCTTAACGATTGCTGGCTTGCGCGCACTCCAAGAAGCTCAAATTGTGCTTTACGATGCCCTGATTGACTTAGAAGGCTTCAAAGCCTTAGCACCACAAGCAAACTGGATAAGTGTGGGAAAGCGGGCGAATAAACCCTCGCCGGTTCAAAACTTTATCAACCAAACCATTGTCAGCTATGTACGCCGAGGTTACTCGGTCGTCCGATTAAAAGGCGGTGATCCGAGTATTTTCGGACGACTCACTGAAGAACTGGATGCACTTCGCAATGTCGGCATCAAAGCCACCGTCGTGCCCGGCGTTACAGCGGCGAGCGCAGCGGCAAGCACACTTGGGATCAGCTTAACAAGGCGAGGCGTTTCGCGATCGGTGACCTTTCTTACGCCCGCTATCGGTCAGGGATTTGAGCAAGATCATCATTGGCTTGAAGCTGCGCTTGCTGGCGACACGGTTGTCATGTACATGGCATGGAACGATCGTCATACGCTTGCTCGCAGGCTCATGCATGCAGGTAAGTCACCTCAAACACCGGTCGGTCTTGTTGAATCGGCTTCGCTTGGTGGCGCTGTCAGACTTTGCACTTTGGAGCAATTAAGTCTTGATCAGCGCGAACTTGGCTTGGGTCCTGTCTGCATCATTATCGGTGAGGTTGTTAGCACTGTCTGCGAGCCTGTTTTCGCCGAATTACCGCAGGGCGTAGATCAAGGTACTTTTTGGGAAGCTGCAAACGGATGAACTCATCAAAAGCGCTTCAAGACCATCAGCGCCCTGCAATCGTTTTACTAGCACACGGCTCAAAGAACACCGCTTGGAGGGAACCCTTCGATCGATTTATCGCTGATCTTCAAACAGACCCTGAATTGCCCGTGATTAGGTTGGCATTCATTGAACACTGCGAGCCCTTGCTGGAAGACGTACTTGATGTCTTGTTCACACAGAAATGTCAGACGATCCATATTCAACCGTTATTGATTTCCGGAGGGTTTCATCTCGAAGTCGATGTACCAACTCGGCTTCAGCATTGGCGCGAATCCCATCCCGAGATTGATATAAGCCTTGATAAGGCACTTTTGGAGCACGCCTTAATGAGGCAAGCTATTAGAACTATCGTCAAGCAGCGATAAGAGCTAACGAACCCCTTACAACGCCTTCACTCAACAAAAACCCGTGCACGCTTGGGATAAACCAAAACACGGTCTCCTTCCTGTAGCTCAAGGTCCCTGTACTCCTCCGCAAGCAATTGGACTTCGATCGTCTCGGGAATACCCTCGGCGTTCTTGATCTGCGTGTTTAGCTCAATACGGGCAATCGGGCCTACCACGATTGCGCGATGGACCCTTGAGTCAATGCCAGAGGCACCCTCAACATAGCGATCAATCTGAAGCTCATGCGGGCGAACATACGCCTGGGCCCGACGGGCCTCGCCCCCTTGATGCTCTGGCGTGGGTATCTGAATTCCACCAACACTCATCTCTCCCTGATGTGCCCGGCCATGAAACAGGTTGACGTTTCCCAAGAAGCCATAGACAAATGAACTGGCTGGGTGCTCCCAGACGTCATTAGGCGTACCAACCTGTTCAATAACGCCGGAATTCATTAACACAACACGGTCAGAGACTTCCAAGGCCTCCTCTTGATCGTGTGTTACGAAGATCGTAGTAACGTGAAGATCGTCGTGGAGTCTCCGCAACCAGCGACGCAATTCTTTGCGAACCTTTGCATCAAGTGCACCGAAGGGCTCATCAAGCAAAAGCACCTTTGGCTCTACAGCAAGTGCGCGCGCCAGGGCGATTCGCTGACGTTGGCCACCCGATAGCTGCCACGGATAACGGTCAGCAAGCCAATCGAGCTGGACTAGATGAAGTAGGTCGGTGACCTTCTTCTTAATCTGGGATTCGCTAGGGCGGTCAGCCTTACGCTTTACCCTCAAGCCAAACGCTACATTTTCGAATATTGTCATATGCCGAAAGAGGGCGTAATGCTGAAATACAAACCCTACCTGACGGTCACGCGCGTGCAGATCAGTAGCATCCTCTCCAGAAAATAGAACGATTCCCTCGTCTGCGGACTCTAACCCGGCGATGATCCGCAAAAGTGTGGTCTTGCCACAGCCTGACGGCCCTAGCAGCGCAAGCAATTCGCCAGAGTCGATCGCGAGACTCACGTCATGAAGGGCCTGAAAATTGCCAAATCGCTTTGATATGTTCTTGATCTCAATACTCATAAGGTATCCATTCACTGGGCAATTGGAACGGTGTTCATTGGACGCTCCGGGGGGAGCTGCGACAGTTCTCTCATCTCGGCGGCGTGCCGCCACTCGACCCATGTCTTGATTGCAAGGGTGACCAAGGCAAGCAAAGCCAGGAGAGACGCCACAGCGAAAGCGGCAACAGACTGGTACTCGTTATACAAAATTTCTACATGCAGGGGCATGGTGTTCGTCTGCCCGCGAATATGGCCAGAAACAACCGAGACCGCGCCAAACTCGCCCATGGCGCGGGCGTTGCAGAGCAGCACGCCATAGAGCAGCGCCCATTTGATGTTAGGGAGTGTCACCCTCCAGAAGGTTTGCCAGCCCGAAGCACCAAGTACGATTGCCGCCTGCTCCTCCTCACTACCCTGGCTTTGCATGAGCGGGATAAGCTCTCGGGCAATGAACGGGAAAGTAACAAAGATTGTTGCCAAAATGATGCCAGGCACTGCAAAAATGATCTTGATATTGTTCTCGGCAAGCCATGGCCCGAACCACCCCTGGGCCCCAAACACAAGTACGTAAATGAGGCCTGCTACAATTGGTGATACAGAAAAGGGCAAATCAATAAGCGTTGTAAGAAATGACTTTCCTAGAAAATCATACTTCGCGATCGCCCATGCAGCAGCAACCCCAAACACAAGGTTTAAAGGCACAGCAACGACTGCAGTAAGTAGCGTGAGCCTAATGGCAGCCCATGCATCCGGCTCCAAAAGTGCAAGCCAATAGGCACCGAGCCCCTTCCTGAGGGCTTCTGCGAACACTGCTGCAAGCGGCAGAACAAGAAAAAGAGCAATGAAGACTAAGGCTATAGCGATAAGAACTGCCTGAATCCAAGGAGATTCGGTGGTAGAGATTGCGCGCCGACGCGCGACTGTTAGCTGACTCATTGGGCTGCTCCAGTCTGCTTACGCTGCCAGCCCTGCAGTGCGTTAATCACAAGGAGCATCACAAAAGAGATCACCAGCATGACCGTCGCAACAGCGGTTGCTCCCGCGTAGTCATACTGCTCGAGCTTCCCGATGATGATTAGCGGGGTGATCTCGGAGACCATCGGCATGTTGCCTGCAATGAATATGACGGAGCCGTATTCGCCAACGGCCCGTGCGAAGGCCATCGCAAAGCCTGTGCTCAACGCGGGGAAGATAGCGGGGAAGATGACCTTGATGAACGTCTGAAGCCTAGACGCACCGAGACAAGCTGCCGCTTCTTCGAGTTCCTTCTCAAGGTCTTCCAGTACAGGCTGAACGGTACGAACAACAAAGGGCAACCCAATAAAGATCAAGGCGATAACAACCCCATTCGGACTAAACGCAAGCTTTATGCCCCATGGCTCGAAGTACTGGCCCACCCAGCCGTTGCCTGCCAGCAGTGCTGTCAGGGCGATTCCAGCGACGGCTGTTGGCAGAGCGAAAGGAAGGTCGACCAGCGCATCGACAATCTTCTTTGCCGGGAATGTGTAGCGCACGAGAACCCATGCGATGAGCAGGCCGAAAACGGCATTCACGCAGGCTGCAATGAGTGATGCGCCAAAGGTTAATCGATACGACGCCATGACCCTCGGTGCAGAGACGGCCCCCATGAACTGATCCCAGGTCAGGCTGAGTGTCTTGAAAATCAGCGCTGTAAGGGGAATCAGAACAATAATGCTGAGGTAAAAAAGGGTGTAGCCAAGGGTGAGATTAAACCCAGGCAACACCCGTCTTGATGCCGCCATCTACTTACCAACCGTATAGAGCTGGTCGAACTTAGCACCGTCGTTAAAGTGAACCTTCTGGGCCTCTGAGAGGGAACCAAAATGCTTGGCGACAGTGAAAAGCGTGAGCGGCTTGAATGTGCCTGAGTGACGTTTCAGCACAGCCTCGCTCCTTGGTCGAATGCCATGCTTCGCGGCAATCTCCTGAGCCTGCTCAGAGTAAAGGAAATCGAGGTATGCCTTCGCTGCATCGACAGTGCCACGCTTGGCAACCGTTCGCTCAACGACAGCAACAGGGTTCTCGGCAACAATGCTTGCCGACGGGTGAATGGCGTCGACCTTCCCTGCGCCAAACTCTCTGTCAACAGAGATAACTTCCGATTCAAAGGTGATTAATACATCGCCGATGCCACGCTGAAGGAAAACGCCAGTTGCGTCGCGTCCACCCTTGGCAAGAACAGGAACGTTTTTATATAGCTTGGTGACGAAGTCCTCGGCTTGCTTAGCGGTACCACCCTTCTCGAGAATGTGTCCCCATGCCGCAAGGTAGGCCATGCGGCCATTGCCACCTGTCTTGGGGTTCACCAAAACCACCTGGACCCCCGGTTTGATCAAATCGGCCCAGTCCCGGATGTTCTTGGGATTTCCGTTTCGAACCAAGAAGAGCATTGTAGACGTCGTAGGTGCTGCGCCATGTGGAAAGCGCTTCGACCAATCAGCAGCAACAACCCCCCGGCCAGCAAGAAACTCAATGTCTGTGGTGGTGTTCATTGTGACGACGTCAGCTTCTAGGCCATCGGCCACGGCACGAGCCTGCGCACTAGAACCAGCGTGGGATTGATCGACTTTTACATCCTTGCCTGATGTTTTCTTATAGTGGGCCGCGAATGCAGGGTTGATATCCTTGTAGAACTCTCTGGAAACATCGTAGGACACATTCAGTAGCGTTACCTCTGATGCACGTACTGTAAAGAACGTAGACAGGGTGATAAAGGCAGTAAAGGCTAATACTGTTGTCGAGATAAGGCGGACGAAAACGGGCTGCATGATCTGATCCTAGAAAATTCAAATCAGAGACTTTAGAAAAGATTGGCCTTTAAGGGAACCAAGCTTTCCTCATTCTCTTATGCGATTTTTGGGAATCAAATCGCTATTTTTTAGCGTAGATCTGGTCGAAGGTGCCGCCATCGACGAAGTGGACCTGTGTCGCTCTATCCCAGCCGCCGAACGCCTCGTCGATGGTGAAGAGGTTTAGCTTCGGAAGCTGTTTTGCATACTTTGCCTGCGCCTTTTGGGATCGCGGGCGATAAAAGTGCTTACCGATGATGTCTTGTGCCTCCTCGGTATAAAGGAACTCCAGATATGCCTGAGCTACCGCGCGCGTGCCTCGGCGATCCGCCACCCTATCAACAACCGTCACGGGCGGTTCTGCAAGGATGGACAACGATGGGTACACAAAGTCCACCTTATTGCCGAATTCTTTCTCTAAGAGATATGCCTCATTCTCCCAACTGAGAAAAACATCGCCTTGATTACGCTGCGCAAACGAGGTTGATGATCCCCGAGCGCCGGTATCCAGAACCACCACATTGTCATAAACTTTCTTCACAAACTCCTGCGCCTTGGCATCTGACCCGTACTTACGCTTTGCGAACTCCCAAGCCGCAAGGTAGTTCCATCGAGCGCCACCAGACGTCTTAGGGTTTGGGGTGATAACCTTGACGTCTGGTCTTATAAGATCGTCCCAATCTCTGATTTTCTTTGGGTTTCCCTGCCTCACGACGAGAACGATTGTCGACGTGTAAGGTGAGCTATTGCTGGGCAGTCGACGCTGCCAGTCCTTGGGTATCCACCCACCATTGCTATGAAGCGCATCGATATCGCCTGCCAGGGCGAGTGTGGCAACGTCGGCCTCAAGCCCATCAATGATTGAGCGAGCTTGCCGTCCAGAGCCTCCATGACTCTGTTTGATGGAAACGTCTTGCCCAGTCTTAGATTTCCAGTGCTTTATGAACGCTGCGTTGTACTCGGTGTAGAGTTCACGGGTAGGGTCATAGCTGACGTTCAAGAGCGTTACTGGAGACTGTGCGAGAGCTTCCTTAGGGCTAAATGAGGCGAAAATTGGTAGCGCGGTGAGCGCAGTGACGAGGCGACGACGATTTTTCATGAGGGATCCAGAGGGTGTTGATAAGCCCTCACTCTGGTAGCTGTCCCTTCAAATGTGAACAAATAATTTCTTATATTGATCTTCAAATATCGCATTAGTAGTGTTTATGTAGCCTTATTAAAGGCCACATTCCTACGCCAATTCCCATCCGGACGTAAGTTTCAATAACCTCGGCGTCCGTGGCCTGCAGGACAAAGCGTGCCTCAAGACCAGCCATAGAAAATGCTTCACCGATGTGTCTGCGACCGGTGGAGCCTTTCTCGTAGCTTATGAGCGGGTAGGCAGAACCTAAATCCCAGCCCCTCGCGCTCAGCCAAGTTGATGCCCAGTGGATAAAAGAAGTGCTAGAGACCGTCCGCGACTCACGCGTATGAGCCAGACTTGGAATCCAGACTAGGACAGGTACCCCACAAGACTCTCGCAAGCGATCTACGAACTGGATCGCGCATCGCCACGAATTCCTTTGCCACCGTAGAGTGGATGGGCTGAGGAGCTTAAAAGACCATTCATTCATTGACGTTGCCCTAGTTTGGGCATGGATCGTGAGAGTGAGAATCCCCTTCTGAATAAAACAGGATCTCAAGAAGCTTGATGGTTC
>JALQWJ010000007.1 GCA_023258775.1 Burkholderiaceae bacterium
AGGCAGGATCATGCGATCTTATTAGTAGAACATGATATGGATGCCGTCTTTCGCATTGCCGATCAAATTACTGTGATGGTCAATGGCTCAGTGATCGCTTCAGGCACACCCGAGGAGGTCCGAAATAATGCCGAGGTGCAAGCCGCCTACCTAGGAGGCCATTGAGATGAACCCTCAGCAAATGCATGACCCGATTCTGAATGCACAAGGTATTCATGCCTGGTATGGTTCAAGCCATATTCTTCATGGTATCGATGTCCATATCGCGCGCGGTGAAACCATGGGTTTATTGGGCCGTAACGGTATGGGAAAAAGCACGCTGATTCGCAGCATCCTCGGCCATGTCAGCCAACGCGATGGGCGGGTGTATTTGTTTGGGAAAGAAGTGTCAAAGTGCAGGCCGCACGAAATTGCCAGGCTCGGCGTCGCTTATGTACCTGAGGGTCGCGGCGTTTTTCCCAACTTAAGCGTTCGCGAAAATCTGATCATGGCTGCGCGCCCTGTGCAGGGCCGTTCAAGGGGATGGGACCTTGACCGGGTCTTACAAACATTTCCGCGACTTGCCGAACGCATCAACAACCTCGGAGCCCAGCTCTCAGGGGGGGAACAACAAATGCTATCGATCGGTCGTGCATTAATGACACAACCCGATTTGATCGTGCTCGATGAAGCAACTGAGGGGCTTGCTCCGTTGATCGTGGCTGAGATCTGGAAGGTCATCAGCACCATACGCGAAGACGGTATCGCCACACTCATTGTTGATCGTGATTACCGTAAAGTACTTACCCAATCGGACAGAGCCATGGTCCTTCAAAAAGGCCAAGTCGTCCTTAGCGGAACATCGGCGGCGCTTCGCGACAATCCCGAGCTTGCGTCCTACCTAGGCCTTTGACAGACTGAGGCTCAGCGCCTCAGGAACTAAGCATAGGATGAAAGCCGATGAACGTAATCAGCCACCAACTCGAACAATTTGGACAGCCACTTGTCAAGAAGCTGCGTGAGTTACCTCAGCTTGAGGGCAGTCAGGTCTTAATCCGCATTGGCAGCTGCGGCGTATGCCATAGCGATGTGCACTTACAAGATGGCTACTTTGATCTAGGCGGTGGCGCTCGGCTCGATATGGGCAAGGCGATGCAAATTCCTCGAACCCTCGGCCATGAGATCGCTGGAACCGTTGCAGCGCTTGGTCCCGACGTCACGCACGTATCACTAGGCGAGCGCTTTGTAGTCTTTCCCTGGATCGGATGTGCCCAGTGCTCGATTTGCCAGGCCGGCGAAGAACAACTTTGTAACAAACCGCAGGCGCTCGGGGTTCATCGAGATGGCGGCTTTGCGAGCCATCTTTTGGTTCCACATCCTAGATATTTGATCGATTACGGGCCGCTTGCCGAAGAGCAAGCTTGTACATACGCTTGTTCGGGACTTACGGCTTATGGTGCCTTGAAAAAAGTTTCACAGGTCAACAGGGATCAACCGTTGATGATTATCGGCGCAGGCGGCGTTGGGCTCTCCGGTATACGACTTGCGAGACACATGTTTGGACTTGCGCCTTTTGTGGTTGAGCAAGACCGAGCCAAGTGGGATCTGGCCAAACAGGCTGGCGCTGGCGAATTGATTGATCCCAATGAAGAGGGCGTTTTGAAATCGCTTATAAAATCAACTGGAGGCGGTGTGGCGACCGCTATTGATTTTGTAGGCTCGGCTGATAGCTTTAGCTTTGGGGTTTCAGCGTTGCGCAAATCGGGGAAGATGATTTGTGTGGGGCTTTTTGGTGGTGCTAGCAAGATCGTGCCGGCCATGGTAACGATGAAGTCATTATCGATCGAGGGTTCTTATGTCGGCAGTCTTCAGGATATGCACGACTTGATGGGTATCGCCCGTAGCGGCGTCTTACCTGACATGCCTCTCACCATCGAAAGTCTTGAGAGCAGCTCAAAGGTTCTCGAAAATTTGCGACAGGGAAACATTCGGGGCCGATGCATCTTAAAATGCTAACCCCAACATGGTCCCTTTATACCCGCTCTAATCCGATCTTATATTTAGATCTTTAACAATTCGCGCATATTTATCCAATTCAGCTGACAAGAACTGTTTAAACTCTTCAGGGGTAGCTGCCCCTCCCGACTGAAGTCCTTGCGCATCCAAGGTTGCTCTTATTTTTGGATCATTCATAGCCGTTTTCACCGCGCGATCCAGTTTTACTACCATGTCATTAGGCATACCCTTAGGGCCCATCACCGAGTACCAATTGGTCACATCAAATCCTGTAATCCCGACCTCTTCAAAGGTAGGTACTTCTGCAAGTTGCGAAATTCGCTTGGGCGTTGAGATTGCCAAAGCTCGGATTTTTTTGCTCCGGATATGCTCAAGCACTGGTGGCATCGTGTCAAAATTCATATGTACCTGGCCTGCAAGCAAGTCAACGATTGCTTGCCCGCTTCCCTTGTAGGGCACATGATTCATTTGCAGTCCGGCAATCCGTGAAAACAAAGCCCCAGCAAGATGTTGCGAACTTCCGATGCCAGAAGATGCGTACGTCATCTCACCGGGCTTTGACTTGATAAGCTTAATCAAAGCGGGTACGGAATTGGCCTGAACCGAAGGGTGGACTACGAGTACGTTGGGTACGTATCCAATGTAAGTTATCGGCGTGAAATCGCTGGCTGCTTGATAAGGGACCTTCATCACAAAAGGTGCCACTGCATTTGAATTCGAGTGCCCCATCAATAATGTGTAGCCATCCGGGGCAGCTTTAGCAACCAGATCGGCCGCAATTGTGCCCGAGGCACCTGGCTTGTTTTCCAGAACAATTTGTTGCCCGAGGACTTCTGCCATTTTGGGCGCTAAAGCCCTAGCGACAATATCGGTACCGCCACCCGGAGAAAAACCTATCAACAAACGAATAGGCTTGGTCGGCCACGATTGTGCCGCCACATCCCATGCCGAAGCACCCATCGCAACCGTACCAATACCTTGCACAAACTGCCGACGTGAAATCATGAATGCCCCTCCGCTAGTGAAGTGGCTAGGATACCGCAGGTAGGGTTCAATCGAGCATACCGGTCACGCGTGGCAGCCAGAGCACGATTTCTGGAAAGGCAATGCACAGCAAAAGCCCGAGGATTTGCAGCGCAACAAAGGGATACATGCCCTTATATACATCGGACATGCTTACCCCGGGAGGGACTGTCCCTTTCATGTAGAAGAGCGTTGCACCAAAAGGGGGTGTCATGAATGAAGTCTGCAGGTTCACTGCCACGAGTGTGCCAAACCATGGCATCAAGTAAGCCTTATCTCCCAGGTGATCAGAAAAGTCGAGTTTCAGCAGCACCGGCGCAAAAACAGGCAAGACGATCAAACAAATCTCGATCCATTCAAAAGGAAAACCAAGAAGAAAGACCAGAATCATCAGGAAGACCAGGATCTCCCACTTCGTATCAATTCCGAAGTTGGCAAGGGTTTGAATCATTAAATCGTCACCGCCGAGCGTACGAAATACATAAGAAAAGCCCGTGGCACCGAGGAAAATCAAGAAAACCATTGCGTTCGCACGACACGCCGATCGAATGGCGTCGTTGGCCATCGTCCAGTTCAACTTGCCATTGATTGCGGCTAGTAAAAAAGCACCGAGTACACCAACACCTGCACTTTCAGTCGCTGTCGCCCAACCGGCAAAAATCGATCCAAGCACCACAACCATCAAAAAGGTCATCGGCAGCAAGCCCTTGAGCATGGTTGCCCAAAACTCAGCAGATGATTGGGGACCAAAATGAGCCGGTAATTTAGGCGCGTGTGAAGGCTTGATGATCGCAACACAAACAATATAAATAAGATATAACCCTGATAACAATAAGCCAGGCATGGTGGCCGCAGCAAACAAAGTACCCGCCGAGGTGTTGAGCATTTCGGCCATCACGACCAGCATGATCGCTGGTGGAATCAGTATGCCCAGCGTGCCCGCAGAGGCGACAGTCCCGATCGCAAGGTGCTTGTGGTAGCCCGCCTCAAGCATTTGTGGCAAGGCGATCAGCGATAAGAGCACGACTGCAGCGCCGACCACGCCAATCGGGGCTGCGAGAATCGTGCCCATGACCATGACCGCAACCGCTAAGCCGCCAGGCATACGCTTGAGTAAAATCTCGGTCGCTGAGAGCATATCCTTGGCTGAACCAGAACGCTCGAGAATCGATCCCATAAAGATAAACATGGGAATCGATACAAGAATAGGGTCGGTGGCCACACCACCCCACATGCGCAGCAAGATATTGGACATCCCGGCAAGCGGGAAGACATCACCCAACCAGCCAAGCACCGCAAACAACATGGCCATACCACCCATCACGAAAGCCACGGGGTACCCACAAAAGATCACCACAAACATCGATACAAACATGATAAGTGCGAGGTGATCAATAAGCCAATCGATCATGACTTACACCTCCAACTCGTTATGGCCGATATCGAGATCGATCGCCGACTGATCAACAGAGCCGAATAGATAAGCCATTAAGCGCATAGCAACGCTGAGAATCGCCAAGATGATCATCCACAATCCAGCCACAAAGATGCCCTTAATAAGCCATCTTGCATCAAGCCCAAGCGAGTTTTCGCTTCGCTCAGCTTGAATAAATGAAGTCCAAAAGAAGTCGATACTGTAGTGCCCCAAAACAAGCATGTAGGGCAAAGCAAACAACAAACACCCCGTCAATTCAATCCATGCCTTTTTCCGGTAACTGAAGTGTTCGGTATAACTATCGACGCGCGGATGTGCATTGATCAAATAGTTATAACCCATCCATGCAGAAAACACTGCCGTATGCAAATGCCACTCTAACTCCTGAAATTTGGTGAGTGGGATTGGGATACCAAGTTTGCGACCAAAGATGTCGATACAAGTCACTGCCATCAACACCACAAGCAGCCATCCCGAAGCGAAGGCAGTCTTTTCTAGGACAACTTTTATCACGCGGCTCCAAATGAGCACATTGGCCATCTTATCTCCAGTCGATGGTGGTTCTGAATGCAAAGCTTGTTGTTTGCTGACCCGGTACCAGCAGGCGAATAAGCGTCATCCAGCAAATCTACTACGTATATTGACTTACGTGTCGTTACTTGCAGTGCCTGGGCTAGAATCGCAAAGTATTTTGAAATTGGCCATTTCAAGAAACCCTCGTGGGTAACATTATTGGAGCCATTGATGTCAACTGACCATAACCGTGAAGCGAAGCAAGCTTTCCCAGTGCCAAAGCAATCCACACGTCGCTTTAAAGGAACCTGGTCAAGCAACTTATTGGCCCTCGCCGTGGTGGCGCTGCACTGCACTGTCGCGAAGTCCGCTGACATAAGAGACACCGCTTGCCGCACCACCGAGGAGTGCCGGGCCGAAGAAGCAAAGATTCGCGGTCAGTTATCGCGGACAAATACGAGCCGTGTTGCAGAGTTGCAGGACTATAGCTATTGGATCGGTCGTATCAACATGGCAAGTACGGTCATGCTAACCGAACAAGGAATTATTGCTAAAGCGATAGCGCCACGTATTGCCGAAGGGGTTGCTCATGCGATTACCGAAGGAGCCAAACCTAAGGGTCGCAAGCCATCTGATGTCCTGCAAGTCGAGCGAATTATTGAAGAACGCGCAGGCCCCGAGGCAACCCTTATCCACACGGGTCGAAGCCGACAGGACATCCTGGCCACAACAAGAACTGCAAGCCTTCGTACCGCGATGCTCGACGTTTATGAGGCGATTCTCGGATTTCGCGGAACATTGTTGCAAATCGCAGAACAACATACCGAAACGATCGTACCGGCCTACACCAATGGCGTGCAAGCGCAACCAATTAGCTATGCCCATTATCTGCATGCATTTGCCGACTCATTCGCAAGAGACGCCCAGCGGATTCACGACTTCTATCCCCGCTTGAATCAAAGCGCACTCGGCACTGCTGTACTAGCGAACTCATCATGGCGTCTGGATCGCGAACGACTTGCAGAATTGCTCGGATTTGACAGACCGTTACTCAATGCCTATGACAGCTCGCAAGTTAGTTTTTATGACATTCCCCATGAGGGCACACAAATAGCCGCATCGCTTGCCATCCGAATCGGCGCGCTCATGCAAGATATTCATGTCCAATACCATCAACCTTCCCCTTGGTTCTTACTTGCAAGTGGGGATACTTACACCTCAAGCAACATGCCCCAAAAGCAAAATCCAGGGGTAATCCAAGAAACACGAGGCAAAGCGAGCGATGTGATCGCTGCTGCCAACGCCGTAAGCCTGAGATCGCACAATGTCACCCCTGGCATGGTGGACTATAAAGAATCATGGCGAAGCAGCAGGGTATTCGTTCTAACCGTTGAGGCGCTCGCACAGGCTGAACGGGTGATGAAAGCACTCAGAGTCAATAAGGAACGGGCGCTTGAAGAATTAGATCAGGAATGGACAACATCGGTGGAATTAGCTGAGCATCTGCAGATGAAGCACGGTGTTCCCTTTCGGGTTGGGCATGCCTTCGCATCTGCCATCGTTGAAGATGCACGTCGCGCCGGCTATAAGCCTGCAAGCTACCCATTTTCCAGATCACGCGAGCGCTATCAGGAGGCCGCTGCAAAGCACAAATGGATGCCTTTAGAAAGCCCATTGAGCGAAGCAGAATTTAAATTTGCTTTATCGCCCACACAAATGGTGCTGAGTCGTCAAGGGCTTGGCGGACCCCAGCCCCAGGAAGTCAAGCGCATGCTCACACTTGCCAGAGAAGCACTTGAGGCCGACCGAGTTTGGCTTGTCAAACGTCGTGATCAAATTGCCAGCGCTGAGGCGAAACTTAATCAGGCTTTTACAAAACTACTTCCATAGAAGCCTTATCCTCTGTAACGTGTTTAAGATCATGCATTGCAAGAAGGGGCACAGCCATGGCAATCACAAGCGAAAATCCAATGGGATTGATGGGTTTTGAATTCGTTGAATTTGCATCGCCAAACTCAGGTGTCCTAGAAGCCTTGTTCGAACGCATGGGATTTAGTTTACTTGCCAAGCATCGCAGCAAAAACGTCTTGCTCTACCGACAGGGCGAGATCAACTTTATCGTTAATCGTGAACCAAAGAGCCTTGCCGGTTTTTTCGCAGCCGAGCATGGTGCTAGTGCTTGTGCGCTTGCTTTCAGGGTCAAGGACTCCCACCAAGCATACGCAAGAGCACTCGAGCTCGGTGCTCAACCGGTCGAAATCCCAACTGGTCCCATGGAGCTTAGGCTTCCAGCGATTAAAGGAATCGGCGGCGCACCGCTATATCTCATTGATCGATTTGAAGATGGTAAAAGTATTTACGATATTGACTTCGAATTTTTTGCGCCCTACCAAAGCCTCGAGTCGCGACGCCCGAAGGGACATGGACTCATTAAGATCGATCATCTCACCCACAACGTTTACCGCGGAAGAATGAACCATTGGAGCAGTTTTTACGAACGCCTCTTTAATTTCCGCGAAATCAGGCATTTCGATATCAAAGGCGAATACACAGGTCTAAGCAGCAAGGCCATGACCGCCCCAGACGGGTTGATCCGAATCCCGCTTAATGAAGAAGCAGGTCAGGGAGGAAAAGGTCAGATTGAAGAGTTTTTATTGCAGTTTAATGGCGAAGGCATTCAGCACATCGCTTTGCTTACCGATGATCTGCCAGCTTCGGTTGACGCGCTGCGTAAAGCGGGTATCCCGCTGATGGCAGCGCCAAACGATATGTATTATGAAATGATCGAGGAACGCTTGCCCGGCCATACCGAACCCGTGGAAGACTTGAAGCTTCGAGGAATTCTGATCGATGGTAGTACCTCTGGCGAGCACCAGAGGATTTTGCTGCAAATCTTTAGCCAGCCCTTACTTGGCCCGGTGTTTTTCGAATTCATCCAAAGAAAGGATGATGAAGGATTTGGTGAAGGCAACTTTAAAGCGCTGTTTGAAAGTTTAGAGCGCGATCAGATTCGACGCGGTTCACTTAAGGTCGAGGCAACGTCATAGATTGCGGATCTGCGCCAAAACATTGCTATAAACCGGTGCCGTCTTGCTTGCGCAATTCATAGGGTATAGCTCTTGAATCAAAGCTCCCAAACAGCATGCAATCTGCCGTCATTGCGAAATAGTTGATGCCGCATATCGTAGGAATCTTCCCAACTTTTGTTTGATGTTTGCAAACGAACGTTCTACAAATCTATCCGTTTATCATCAAGTTTCACGATAACCACTGTGCAAGGCGCATGCATCGCAACCTTCACGGCAACCGAGTGAGCCCAGGTTTGTAAGCGACCTTCTGCTTTGCCGCTGCCAAGCACAATGGTGTTCACATGGTTTGCTTCTGCGTATTTAACGAGCGTGGTGGCAACTTGCTGACCCTCCAAAACATGGCAAGATGTCATTGGCAGATCGACGTTGAGTTGCTGTGCGAGTTGGCGTAGCATGATCAGATGCCGCCGCTGTTGTTCAGTGCGGCTGCGCTGATCGTCGTGATCGCTGATCTCGCGCGGTAACAACACGGTCACCAAGGCAAGCCTCGCACCGGGCAAAGATCCCATGGCCCGCTTCGCTGATTCACCAAGCAATTGCCGAACCCGCTCAGAGGGGTCGGCGTGATTCAATGCGAGCATCACGATTGGCGGAACGCTATGCGCTTGCGTCGGACTTTGGCTTGCCCGATAGCCCAAGCGCTTAAAGCCGAACCATGCTCGAAGTCGTTGCCACACAGGCTTTTGCTTGGTCTGCAGGCCATCACCGCCAACGCGAACCTGTTGCGGATGCTTAAGGTCGAAAACAAGATGTGCGGCTGACTGATAACGATCTGAAGCTTGCACCTTCAAGCATCGCCCGATGACTTCTTGAATCCAGGCTGGCAGATCAGGACGAAGCTGTCTCAGCGGCACCGGATCATCCCACAGTCGCCGAGAAAGACCAACGGCACCCTTGGGCACACCAAAAGGAAAGAGCCCCGTCAACATGACATAAAGCAAAACACCAAGTGCGTAAATATCACTTCGCGGATCGCCCCTGAGACCAACAATCTGTTCGGGCGCGAGGCTTGGCGGTGACCCAACGGGTTGCCTCATTTCCTCGGCATGAAGATCGGGAATGCTGCGATGATGGGCAAGTCCGAAGTCAACCAACACCACCTGTCCATCAGCCTTGATTAACACGTTTGCGGGCTTTAAATCGTGATGACAACAGGCCTGCCGGTGCAAGCTAAAGAGCGCATAAGCAATTGAAATACCAAGCTGAACGACCACCTCAAGACTTGGCTTGGTACCACCGGCATGGGCGCGCACAAGCCAGTCAGCCATTGTTTCTGCCTCTACCCGCTCCATCAAAATGTAGGGAACTCGGTCAAGCTCGCCGATTGCAATTAGCTTCGGTATGTAGCGCCCTTTTAAGCGCGGCAGAATCAGCCGCTCTACTTCAAAACTTAAAACCGTTTCCGACTGATCGCGCGGTGACATTCGAGGAACTTTCATCAGGAGTTCCGTGCTTGCTGAATCACTCTCACTTGCTTGAACGAGATACAAGCGCGCCATACCTCCCCGATGCGCTTCGCTCAAAATCTTATACTGATCAACCTGATCACCTGGCTTTAGGCGCTTCACCGACCAAGCTCCAGTCGGGTCGCCAACCATTCAGGTAAACCGGCATCTCTAATTGCTTTTGCTGCCGCGAAATAATCATAAGTTACACGGTGAAAGCAAACTGTTTCCGCCTTGGTGTCAAAAAGAAGGTAACAAGCACGCGGATCGCCATCGCGAGGCTGGCCTGCAGATCCAACCACAGCAAGGTGCCGGCGCCCAGCGATCGCGGGAATGATTTCTCCTGCGAGCGGATGGTGGCGGATTAGCTTATCGCGACTGATCTCCACATAAAGTGCCTGCTCGTGAACATGGCCGCAAAATACCCAGCGAATGTTTCGGTCGTGATTCACGCCTCGCAGGCTGAAAGCAGCCATACTGGCATCAGTCACATAGTGCCAACTTGCTGGCTCAAGTGCTGTCGCGTGCACAAGCCATGCCGAGCCGAGCTTGGCTTCAAGCTTGAGACGACTCAACCATTGCCGCTGTGTCGCTGATAGGGCCTCATGGGTCCACTGAGCCGTGATACCGCCCATGGTATTTCCAGCGCCCGAAGGCCTTAAGGCCATGGATTCATGGTTGCCTCGAAGCACAATCGCACCCTGTTGCTCAAGCGCCATGCACCGATCAACGATAGCGCCCGGGTAGGCCCCGTAGCCTACTAAATCACCGAGTACGGCAAATGAGCTCGCACCCTGATCTCGCGCATGTGCGAGGCAGGTGTCAAACGCGTGAAGGTTGGCGTGTAGATCGGAAAATAGCGCAAGCTTCACACGAATTGATTCTTGCCGTGACGGTCCTGGCCACGCATGAGGTAAACAGGACGATTTGAATGATCAACAATATTCATATCGATCGCCTTGCGCTTAGCAAGCTCTCGATCAAATAAGCTGCTAGTGGGCATGAAGCGCATCGTCATGCCTCGCCTTGGCTTACTAGACCGATTAGGTTCTGAACCGTGTAACAAAAACACATCATGCAGCGATATTTGCCCGGCCTTAAGCACAAGGTCAACCGCTTGCGTCTCGTCGAATTCGCTGTCATCCAACTCCTGTGTGAGCGTAACCTCACCGGGCTGAACCTGATGGTGCTTACGAAGACGACGCGATTGATGGGAGCCTCTAATTACCCTCAAACAACCATTTTCAATGGTGGAATCGTCGACCGCAAGCCATACCGTACAAGTTGCCAAAGGATTAATCGGCCAGTATTCACCGTCCTGGTGCCAGGGCGTACGCTTGCCCTTGAACGCAGGCTTTGCGAAAAAACTTGAATTCCATAGCGCAATATCAGGCCCAATCAGTTGGGTAACCATATCAAGAATCGCAGGCACTTGGCAGTACGCAAGAAAAGTAGGCGCGATATCGAGTAAGGCTGGACAGTAATCGACGTAATTCGGATAGGCCGTCACCAAGGCTGCGTGATCGCGCTTGATTGATTCAATCGTGGCCTGTGGCATCTGGAAATCAGGAACAACAAATCCGTCCCGATGATATTGAGCAATCTGTAATTCGTTCAGCATGAATAGCCTCCCTGTTGCTGATCCTGACAAACAAGCTAATCGAGCGCCTTGCTTTGCGGCATTCGCAAGTCCTGAAGCATTGATTCCTTATTCATTCTTTACCGATCCCTGCATCACGCAGCGCACGATCCCATACCTGCAATTGTTCACGGATAAAGCCTGCAAATTCCTCCGGCGAACTCGGACGACCCGGCAGGCCGAGCTTATCGAGTTGATCCTTAACGTCGGGTTTTCGAAGCACAACAGCACACTCGCGTGAAAGTCGCTCGGTGATGTCTTTACTCATTTTTGCTGGGCCAACAAATCCACCCCAGGGTGTGATGCTCACGAGATTCTGCCCAGTTTCTGCCATGGTTGGAACATCGGGCATTAGCGCTGATCGCGATGAAAGCAAGACAGCTAAAGGCTTCATACCAGCCTTTGTTAACTGGGGAAGCACCGCTGGCGTTGCCCACATGAGTTGCACCCTCCCAGGAACCAGATCGGCGACTGCCTGTGCTTCGCCCTTGTAAGGCACGTGGACCATACTGAGCTTGTTGGCCGCATTAAATTGCGCCATCGCCAAAATCGAGGTGGTATTGCCGGTTGCATAACTGAGCTTACCGGGGTTCGTCCTCGCATAGTTGATCAACTCTGTCATGTTTGTGACAGGCACCGAAGGGTGAATCATCATAAAAAAAGTAAAGGTTGCAAAATAACTTATCGGCGTGAAGTCAAGGAGCGGATCGTAGGGCGGATTCCGCTTGACCGAGGGCACATATGAAAGCGGGCTTGCTGTTGCCATAAACAAGGTATAGCCATCGGGTGCCGAACGTGCGACCTCGACACCAGCGATTGCGCCATCAGCGCCGCCTCGGTTCTCGACCACCATCGGCTTGCCAAGGGACTGAGACATTTGCTGTGCAATAAGCCTTGCAGCAAGATCGGCAGCACCGCCTGCGGCAAAGGGAACCACCAGCCTCAAAGGCTTTGCCGGCCAGGCTTGGTCGCTGTTTGCCATTGCCAGAGGACTGGAAAACAAGGAACAACCCGCAAGTTGACGAAGCAAAACACGTCGATTTAATCGCATCAAAGTCTCCTCGAAAAAACTGGCTTATTTGCTGTTTTCTGCCATAAAGTTCACGATACCAAGATTGCGTTCAAGTGGCTAGATCGCTCAGCAATCTTGGCACTGAGGTCGCGCTGATGGCCTCACCCTGCAAGTAAATGAAACAGCGCTTGAGTGTGAAACGGTCTTGCCGTTCAATGCGTTCAGGAGATCAATCGCGTGCCCTTTGACCATTGCAAAGTTTGCAGAAAGTGTTGTCATGTTGACGAGGGCTACCCTGCTCTGGAGATTCCTTTATTGCCCGCTGAAAAGAGACGCTGGCGTGAACTGGTCATTGAGTCGCAATGCCAATTCTTAAGCTTGGATGGATGTAAGCTGGGCCATGACAAACCCTTTGCCTGTGAACAATATCCACTATCCTTCGACCCAGTTGAGGATCGATATTATTTTGATGCTGATTGCCCAATCTATCAACAATATCAGCATGAGCTAAGCATTGAGGGCAGCGAGGCACAGCAGCATTTTCGGAGAATCAATAAACGCCTTAAAAGACTTAAGGAGAAGAATCCCGAATTCCTCAAGCGTAATTTTGAACTCGACGCCGACTATTTTGAATTGCTCGAGCTTGCCGTTCCGAAGGAAGTGGCCGAATCAGGCAAAGACTAGAATTTATGACTAAAATTTGTGAACAGCGCCAAAACTGTGGTCGTAGTCCATCGTCAGTTCATCGCCCTTGCGAATGCTTTTTAGGCTTCTGAAACTGCCGTCAGCCTGCATACGAAGGTTGGGTTGTTTGTCGTGATTGAGATAAATCGCCATCTCAACAATATTCAAACCCGTACTCGGCACCAGAAAACCCTTTTCATCGTAATAGCAAAACATTGTCAGGGTTTTCTGTATCGCTCGAGGCAGGGTTTCGACCTGCTCATGACTTAGCCTGAGTTCGCGATACTTAAGCCGACTTATCAATGGGTCGATGCCTTTGGGAATGCTTCGAATGGCAAAAACGCCAATGCCGTGTCGCGTCGATGGCCGAAGCTCACAATAAAGCTCGTTCCGAAGTCCTTGAAGCACAGCGTTTGCAAGCTTGCCTTCTTGTCGACTCGATCGACGGGTCATCGCGGTAAATGCCAGGCTCAGGGCTAACAGTCAAAGAGCGGGCAGCAGAAAATCAGCAGCGTTCCAGATCCTGTTTGGATTGCGCTCCAAGCGATTCCAGTCGGCTGCACAAAAATCGGTATGAAGCGGTGAACTCTGGTCAAGCATCAGCGGATGGTCGCTGGGACACAAAGCTAAGGAGAAAATCGGTTCGACCTGATTGACGAACAAGCGCTTGTAGGGAAAATCACCCACGGGGCCTAAATTATAGTATTCATACCCTTGATCATAAGTCCACTGCGCAGCTAATAAACAAGCGTAAAGACCAGGCGAGTAATTCCGATAGCGCGGGTTCCACTGGCAAAAGCTTCCGTAGACCTGACTGCGTTCGGGCAAAATCATCGAGACATCGGTTAGTACCAGATCACCGTCCTTAGTTAGCACCTGAAAAACTAGGACTTCTAGCTCGTTCACATAGTCTAGAAAACCATCCACCTCGGCAGGATCAATGTCAAAACGTTGAAAATGCTCACCACCCCAGGCATAGACCTCATCAGCGCTTAGCATCGCACCTGGTATGCACTGAACCGTATGCTCAAAATGTCGATGCTTTTGCCTTAACTCTTTAAATTTCCTTGCCCTTCTCGATTCATGCCAATAACCGGGCTGTCTCACAGCGACCAAGCCATAGGCATCCCGAATCGGATGTCCCCAATCGCTTTCAGGTGGCAGCGCGTAGATCAACAGGGGCTGCGGTGCAATTCGTAACATGGCCTCATTCACATCAATGTATGGGCAGAGGGCATCCCATCTCGTCGTGAAATAGGCAATCTCGTCGTGATAGCTGTGGATATAAAGATTGGAGGCAGTCCAGCTCTGATGTCCCAGGCGGTAAGACCGGCCTGAATGCATCGAATCAGAAGACTGCATGAAAAACGACGTTGACGCTTGCTTATCTAGAGGCATCCGATGTTCATCGCCATAATATTCTTGTTGTTGTAATTTTTGGTGTTATTCCCAAGGCTGAAGCATACCGAATTCTACCCACAAGATTCAAGTAAAGATTGAGCGTTTCGTAGGAATACCAAAGCCATGGGTCGAGCGGTGGATCAGAAAAACGCTCGAGCACAAAAACCGAAGATCGATCTCCAAATCATCACGATCTATTCGGTAAAGAAAACCGGAGAACATAGCTTTGCATCAATTAAAGCAGCAAGTCCGTTCGTCAGGAAACGGGCAGCCGACTAATGGCACGCCAGGCAAGGGCATTTACCCTGTGGATGAGTTGACCGAAGAGGCATTGGCACAGCATGATTGTTGGCTAGAATAAAGAACTGAGACAAACCTAAGACTCATACAAGTGATGAGTCGGCAAACCCAAGGAGAGGTAGGGATGAATAAGCAAAACAAACGACGCCATTTTTTGGAAATGGCTGGCACGACAGGCATGGCGGGGATTCTTGCATCGCGTCAGGCACCGGCGTTCGCTCAGGGCACTAACCTGCATTGGCTGCGCTGGAATGATTTTGTACCCGCCTGTGACCAGTTGTTTCGGCAAGGCATCATCCCCGATGCGGAAAAAGCGCTTGGTGTGAAGATTCGTTATGAAACAGTTAACGGAAATGATCTGCAGCCTCGCATCACTTCGGGCATCCAGTCTGGCGCAGGCCCCGATTTGATGATGCTTTTCAATAATCATCCGCATCTTTATCGCGCAAGTCTGGCTGATGTCTCTGACGTTGCCGAGGAAATCGCTAAGGCCCAGGGCAGCTGGTACAAGGTAGCGTCTGCAAATTGTTCGTCGGGTGGCAGATTTTTCTCGGTCCCCATGGCCCTGATTGGCGCAATGAATGCCTATCGCAAGTCCTGGTTCGCTGAGGTGGGTTACAGCAGCTTTCCTAAAACTTGGGATCAGTATCGGGATGCGGGTAAAAAACTGAAAGCCAAGGGCTATCCTATTGGCCAGTCGTTTGGACAATCCTTTGGCGACCCACCAACATTTGCTTACCCATTGTTATGGTCCTTCGGTGGTGCCGAGCTAGACAGTCGCGGCGCTGTCGTCATCAACTCCAAAGAGACGGTTGAAGCGGTTCGTTGGATGACTGCAGCTTGGAAAGATGCCTTCGATGAGGGTGGCCTAGCTTGGGACGATGCATCAAATAACCGAGCGTTTTTAGCCGGTACCATTTGTTCAACGCTTAACGGCGCATCAATCTACATTGAATCCCTGAGAAAACCTGATGCTTATAAACAAGCTAACGGTGCCCCACTCAAGGATGATATTGCACACGCACCGCTTCCAGCTGGCCCCAAGGGTCAATTCGGTTTTCATACCTTTACGTCCCACGTAATTCCCTCGTACTCAAAAAACGTCAAGGCAACAAAGGATTTAGTACGTTTCATCATGAAAGCAGAAAACTACGGGCGCTGGTTTGAGACTGGACAGGGTTTTTATACCCCAGGCACGCCGAGCTGGGAAACTCATGCGCTATGGAAGAAGGACCCGGTCATGGCCCCTTTCGCGGTCGCTGGTCAGCAAGGCCTAACGCCTGGCTACCCGGGCGAGCCCAACGCCAAGGCCGCAGAGGTTCTAACCAAATACCTCATCGGCAACATGTTCGCTTCCGCGATTAAGGGGCAAAAGGCTGAAGAAGCCGTCGCAGCCTGCGATGCGCAATTGAAGAAAATTTACGTTTGACGCTAATTCGCGCCGCATCGACGCTTGATCGCCGGCAGGCTGGGGTTAATAAGCCCCGCCTATGGCACCCTATGTGGTTGAGATGAGTGCAATAACAAAAATTCGACCCCAAGTCCGTTGGCGACCTCTTGAAAATGAGGGCAATCTTGCGTTTTTGCTCTTGTTGCCCACGATGGTATTGCTTGGTTTGTTCATTGCATACCCTTTTATCCGGGGTTTACTGTTATCGGTGACCGATACGCGGGTTGGTGTTGAGGGCCCCTTTGTTGGATTACAGAATTTTGAGCGACTTCTTAGTGACCCGATTTTTCATTTAGTTGTTTGGAATACCTGCTGGTACACCTTCGTCACCACAATTTTCAAGCTTGGATTAGGGCTTTGGCTGGCACTTTTACTGAATCGATCATTCCGCTTCAAGGCCTTCACCCGAGCATTCATTCTTTTGCCATTCATTATTCCTACGGTCTTGTCCACCTTCGCCTGGAAGTGGATGTTTGATCCCACGTTCAGCGTTTTGAACTGGATCCTTTATAAACTTGGCTTCATCAGCTCAGCGGTCAATTGGCTCGGCGACCCTGAACTCGCGATGTTCTCCATCATCGTTGTCAATATCTGGCGGGGCGTTCCCTTTTTCGCAATTTCCTTGCTAGCTGGCCTCCAGACCATAAGTCCCGATCTCAATGAAGCGGCCGCTATCGACGGCGCGCCACCCTTAAAGCGCTTTTGGTACATCACCTGGCCACTGCTTCTACCAGTGACCATGGTGGTTGTTCTTTTCTCGGTCATTCAAACCTTCGCAGACTTCCAGATTGTGTATGTACTCACTGGCGGTGGACCTGCCAATGCGACCCACTTATTCTCGACCTATGCCTATCAACTTGGTGTTGGCACAGGTCTATTGAGCCAGGGTGCGGCCGTATCGCTTGCTATGTTTCCGATCCTGATGCTGATCGTTGTTGGACAACTTTTGTATATCCGAAGAGTCGAGGTGCGCTGATGATCGAGGGTGCAGCCTGGCGACGTTGGGTGTTCTTTCGCATTCCCCTGGCAGGTTTTCTGATTTTCCTGCTCTTCCCGTTTTACTGGATGATCATTACAACCTTCCGACCAGACTCGGAACTATATCGACCCTGGCGAGCAGCAAACTATGCTCCATTTTGGACCTGGGAACCCACGCTTACCCATGTCAAATATTTGTTCAATGAAACAGTCTTCACAACTTGGCTATGGAATACGATGTTCATTGCCAGTGCGTCGACGATTATTTCGCTGATTTGTGGTGTTTTTGCCGGATATGCTTTGTCGCGTCTTAATTTCC
>JALQWJ010000080.1:0-275 GCA_023258775.1 Burkholderiaceae bacterium
TTGCTGCAAACTGAGTGTGGTGTTGCCTCAGATTGAGCGTGGAGGCTGTTAGGTGTGATCGAACATCATCCTAAGACTGTCATCCCTAAGACTGACTTTTTATACAGTATTCTTGTAGAATGATGGTGGGCGTTTTATCCCGTCCACGCAAATAAAGGATTTTCCATGGAAGACAGCAAACAAAAGCTCGAACGCGCCAAGGCTTTGTCGGCAGCTTTATCGCAAATCGAAAAGCAGTTTGGCAAGGGTTCGGTCATGCGCATGACCGATAAAGA
>JALQWJ010000080.1:285-6816 GCA_023258775.1 Burkholderiaceae bacterium
TCGAAAACGATCTTGAAGTGGTGTCAACGGGTTCCCTCGGACTTGATCTCGCGCTTGGGGTTGGTGGCCTGCCTCGTGGTCGTGTGGTTGAAATCTACGGCCCGGAGTCATCAGGCAAAACCACCCTGACATTGCAGGTGATCGCCGAGATGCAAAAGATTGGTGGCACTTGCGCCTTTATCGACGCCGAACATGCACTCGATGCACAGTATGCCCAAAAGCTTGGCGTGAATCTCTCCGATCTTTTGATTTCTCAGCCCGATACAGGCGAGCAAGCCCTTGAAATTGCAGATGCCTTGGTGCGCTCGGGCTCGGTCGATTTGATTGTGATCGACTCGGTTGCCGCACTCACGCCCAAAGCAGAAATTGAGGGTGAGATGGGCGATTCGCTGCCTGGCCTTCAGGCACGCTTAATGAGTCAGGCGCTTCGTAAACTCACCGGCACGATTAAGCGAACCAATACCTTGGTTATCTTCATTAACCAGATTCGTATGAAGATCGGTGTGATGTTTGGCAACCCTGAAACCACCACCGGGGGTAATGCCTTGAAGTTTTATGCGTCGGTACGACTCGATATTCGTCGAACCGGATCGATCAAGAAAGGCGATGAAGTCATTGGTAGCGAAACCAAGGTTAAGGTTGTCAAAAACAAGGTTGCGCCACCCTTTCGTCAGGCTGACTTCGATATTTTGTACGGCGAGGGTATTTCGCGCGAGGGCGAGATTCTCGATCTAGGATCCGAAGCAAGCATCATCGACAAAAGCGGCGCTTGGTATTCCTACAGCGGCGATCGGATCGGTCAGGGCAAGGACAACGCCCGTGAGTATCTCCGTGAGCGTCCCGAATTGGCGCTTGAAATCGAAAACAAGTTACGTAGCCATCATGGGGTGGCAAGCCGAGGTCTGAGCGCTCCGGAGGCCAACTGACTGATTCTTTAATCAACCGTGGTCTTGCGGCGCTCGCGCGCCGCGAGTACTCACCTGCAGAGCTAAAGCGTAAGCTGGCAGCGCATGCTGAAAGTGAAGCTGAGCTCGAGGAAGTGCTTCAGACGCTGAAAGATCGAGGCTACCTTTCTGAATCGCGCTTTGCCGAGTCGTACATACGCCGGCAGGCAGCGCGCAAGGGCACATCCTTCATCAAGCAAAGTCTAAAGCAGCACCAACTCACCCCAGAAGTGATTGCATCGGTCACCGCTAATTTGCAAGCAAGCGAGGAGTCTCGCGCAAGAGAGCTTTGGGATCGTCGCTTTGGCAGCGTTGCAGTCGACCCCAAAGAGCGGCTAAGGCAAATGCGCTTTTTGGCATCTCGGGGTTTTTCACATGAGGTCATTCGTCGGATCACCCGGTCCGACTAACGACTCTGACGCAATCGCGTCGCAACCCCCGTGATACCATCAGCCCCGAACGGTGCCTGATCCCTAGGTACAGGCCCAAAGGCAGGCTTAACGACCACCGGCGGCAAGGGGTAATTCGCATGAAAATTCACGAGTATCAGGGCAAGGAGCTGCTGCGCCAGTTTCACGTGCCTGTTCCCAAGGGCAAACCAGCATTCACCGTTGATGAAGCGGTCGAAATTGCCAAAGAATTGGGTGGCCCTGTATGGGTTGTTAAAGCCCAGATCCATGCCGGCGGCCGTGGCAAAGGCGGCGGCGTCAAGCTTGCCCGGTCGATTGATGAAGTGAGAACGTGTGCCTCTGAAATTCTCGGCATGCAATTAATCACTCACCAAACGGGCGCTTCAGGACAAAAAGTCAGGCGCTTACTTGTTGAGGAAGGCGCTGATATCCGCAAAGAGTTTTATGTTGGCATCGTGACCGATCGAATCACGCAGAAGATTTGCGTGATGGCGTCTTCCGAAGGCGGCATGGAAATTGAAAAAGTCGCCCACGAAACGCCTGAGAAAATCCTCAAGGCCTTTGTTGAGCCCTCGCAAGGGCTCGATGATGCCGAGGCGGCGGCCCTTGCCAGGGGCATCGGCATCCCCGATGCCTCGGTGCCTCAAGCTGTCGATGTGCTTAAAAAACTTTACCAAGCATACTTCGATACCGATGCCTCGCTTGCCGAAATCAACCCCTTGATCCTCACCGGTTCAGGCGATGTTCGAGCGCTTGATGCGAAGTTTAATTTCGACAGCAATGCCTTGTTCAGACATCCTGAGATTGTTGCCTTCCGCGATCTCGACGAGGAAGATCCTGCTGAGATTCGAGCAAGCGAGTTTGACCTTGCCTATATCCAGCTTGACGGCAATATCGGTTGTCTTGTGAATGGCGCGGGTCTTGCGATGGCCACAATGGATACCATCAAACTTTTTGGCGGTGAGCCTGCCAACTTTCTTGATGTTGGCGGCGGTGCAACCACCGAGAAAGTGACCGAAGCGTTCAAGATCATGCTTGATAACCCCAAGTTGAAGGCAATTTTGGTCAATATTTTCGGGGGCATCATGCGTTGCGATGTGATTGCGCAAGGCGTTGTCGAAGCCTGTAAGGCGGTGAGCCTATCGGTTCCGCTCGTCGTACGCATGAAGGGCACCAACGAAGATTTGGGCAAACAAATCCTCAGGGATTCTGGCTTGCCGATTATTTCCGCCGATACCATGGCTGAGGCTGCTGAGAAAGTAGTCGCCGCGGCCAAGGGCCACTGACCAACCATTCGGGGCTAATCCGATGAGTATTCTGATTAATAAAGACACCAAGGTCATTACCCAAGGCATTACTGGCAAGACCGGTCAATTCCACACGCGGATGTGTCGCGACTATGCCAATGGCAAAGCCTGTTTCGTTGCGGGCGTTAACCCGAAGAAGGCGGGTGAAGATTTTGAGGGTATTCCAATTTACGCTTCGGTGAAAGACGCAAAGGCTTCTACCGGTGCAACCGTATCAGTCATTTATGTGCCACCAGCCGGCGCTGCTGCTGCGATTTGGGAGGCCGTCGATGCTGATCTCGATTTGGCAATTTGTATAACCGAAGGCATCCCTGTTCGCGACATGCTTGAAATTCGCAATCGGATCAAACGAGAGAATAAGCGGACACTTTTGCTCGGGCCAAATTGCCCGGGTTTAATCACGCCAGACGAAATCAAGATCGGTATCATGCCTGGTCATATTCATAGAAAAGGCCGTATCGGTATCGTTTCACGTTCTGGAACGCTTACCTATGAGGCTGTTGGTCAGGTGACCGAGTTAGGATTGGGTCAATCGTCTGCGGTTGGGATTGGCGGGGATCCGATCAATGGTTTAAAGCATATCGATGTGCTCAAAATGTTTAACGATGATCCGGATACCGATGCGGTCATCATGATTGGTGAGATCGGTGGACCTGATGAGGTCAATGCTGCACGTTGGGCAAAAGACCACATGAAAAAGCCCATCGTCGGCTTTATCGCAGGCGTTACCGCACCACCAGGAAAGCGTATGGGCCATGCAGGTGCGTTGATCTCGGGCGGCGATGACACCGCGCAGGCTAAGCTTGACATCTTGGAAGCCTGTGGTATTCGAACGACCAAAAATCCCTCTGAAATGGCAGCCTTGCTCAAGAAGGTCATGTAAGCGCTGGGAAATCGAGCCAGTGCCATGTCAAGAAGGTCATGTAAGCGTTGGGAAATCGAGCCAGTACTATGCGAGCAATTCATCGCATTGTACTGATTATAGATTTCATCACATGTTGAGATGCTAAGGAGGCTTTTATGAAAGAAAACGAAAGGCCTGTTGTTCGACGCGGCTTGGATGTTTCGCGAGGATCGAAGGTCACTGAGGGTATGTCCTTGCTGACCTACCTCGGATTGTTGGCAAGCGCTGGCATCGCAACAAGCTTCCTTGCCCGCTGGCTCTTGCAAGCCTAGCCTTTCTTATGAGCGATAAGGTGTTCTGATGACTGAACAAGCAAATAAGACTTGGATGTGCCTGATTTGTGGCTGGATTTACGATGAGGCTGCTGGCCTTCCGGAAGAAGGCATTGCCGCAGGAACCCGCTGGGAGGATGTACCAATCAATTGGACATGTCCCGAATGCGGTGCGAGAAAAGAAGACTTTGAGATGGTTGAAATTTAGGCTTTAAGTTCAGTTTCAGTCTCAGACTTCGCTCGCTTCACAACTTGATAACGTTCTAAAGTCCCCTTTCTCGCTTGGTCGTGGTCGACGATCGGCATTGGATAGTTCTGCCCAAGTTTGAAACCAATTGTCTGTGCGTCCAAACCCCCGATTTCCCAGGGTGCATGAATTTGCTGATCGGTGAGCTGTGCAAGCTCGGGGACGTATCGGCGTATGAATCTTGCCTCGCGGTCGAACTTTTGGCTTTGACTTACCGGATTAAAAATCCGGAAGTAGGGTTGGGCATCGCATCCACTGGAGGCTGCCCACTGCCAGCCACCGTTGTTGGCTGCCAGGTCAAAATCAAGAAGATGGCGCGCAAACCAGGCTTCGCCCCAACGCCAATCGAGTCCGAGGTCTTTACACAAGAATGAGGCAGCTACCATCCGCAGGCGGTTATGCATATAGCCGCTTTGAAGGAGCTGTCGCATGGCTGCATCGACGAGTGGATACCCTGTCTGGCCATCACACCAAGCCTTGAAGTCAGCGGTCGCTTTCGGCCCCTTCTCCCAGGTAATGAGGTCATATTCAGGCTTAAAAGATTGGCGCGCTACATGTGGAAAGTGATATAGAATTTGCATATAAAAATCACGCCATATCAGCTCACTCAGCCATGTTTGCGCACCGGCGTTCGAGTGCTGATTAGCGAGTCGGACTGCTTGCCGAATACTAATCGTTCCAAAACGAAAATGTACTGAAAGATAAGATGGTCCTTTAAGGGCTGGGAAGTCGCGCGCCTTATCATATCGATCCATTCGAGCGGCAAAATCCGCCAAGAGCATTTGGGCACCGCTTGAACCAATCGGTACCCGGAGCTGACTCAAATTCGTCGCTTCAAAGCCGATCGCATTAAGATCGGGCGCTGTCCCAAACCACAGTCCCCAGCCTTTTGTCTGAGCCAGCTCGCGACAGGCTTTTTGCTGCAGCTGGTCCGGCGCTTTCAGGCGGCTATGATCGACCTTTGCTTCAGCGACCGCGCTTTGCATTGCCGCAAGTCGCTTAAGCCAGGATTGTTTGTATGGCGTAAAGACGCTGTACGGTTTTCCTGCCTGAGTCAGTACTTCACTTCGCTCAAAAATCACATGATCTTTGAATGAGTAGCTATCAATCTGCCTTACCTTGAGCTCATTGACCAATTGGCGGTCACGCGTCAGGGCGTAGGGCTCATCATCATGATTAAAGAAAACAGCCTCGACCCCAAGCGCAAGCGCAATAGCTGGCACGGCATCGCTGGCTTTCGCGTGGGCAGTGACCAGACTGCCCGAGAGGCTAGGTAGGCGCTCAAGGCTTTTTAGGCTCTCCCATATGAACTCAACCCGACGATCGGCGCGATCGGGCAATTCGTCGAGAATCGCGCGATCAAACACAAAAAGCAGGTGAACGGCTTGAGATACCCGGCATGCTTGGGCAAGCGCTTCATGATCTTCGATACGCAAGTCGCGGCGCAACATGACGAGGCTTCGTTGATAAGTGCGCGAGACCGCGGTCGACATCCGCTGCTCGCTGACTGTTATTCCGTCCGCCATTGTGTTATTCCGTCCCCAATTGTGTTATTCCAGCCGCCATTGTGTTGCTCCGTCCGCCATTAATACTTCCTCGCTGCAAGTCGACAATTGGATCATCGAGCGCCCGGTACTTGCTGAAATCCGCGATTGGGCATGGGTGTGAATCGACAAAACGTACCGATTATCGAAGAGCTAGTCTTGGCAATCCCGAGAAAGGTGAGTGCTTCGGCAGGGGATTGCCATGCAGGACTGCTAGGATCGCGCGTCACGCAATTGCAAATTTTGCAGCGCAAAGGAGAAGCATATGGATTTAGGGATTAGAGGTCGGTGGGCCTTGGTTTGTGCCTCGAGCAAGGGGCTAGGACTTGGTTGCGCAGCGTCGCTGGCTGCCGAGGGTGTGAATCTGGTCATGAATGCACGCAGTGAGCCCTTGCTTAATCAAGAGGCGACTCGTTTAGCTGCCGAATACGGCGTGACGGTGCATGCAGTTGCAGGTGATATCACCACCGAGGCAATTCGTGAGAAAGCACTGGCAGCGGCACCGCAAATTGATATTTTGATCAACAATGCGGGCGGTCCGCCCCCTGGCGACTTTAGAAACTTTTCGCGCGACGACTGGATCAAGGCTGTCGATGCCAACATGCTGACGCCGATTGAACTCATCAAGGCTACCCTTGACGGGATGATCGCGCGCAAGTTCGGTCGGGTTGTCAACGGCGCAAGAAGTGGACTCACTGGCTTTGTCGCTGGGCTTTCACGCAAGACAGCTGTTCATAATGTAACGATCAATAATTTGCTACCTGGTATGTTTGATACTGATCGACTTCGTGGAACGATTAAGGCGGCTGCAGCGCAAATGGGTGTTTCAGAAGATGAGGCAGCGACTCGCCGCATGGCTGGTGTTCCAGCCGGACGTTTTGGGAATGCCCATGAGTTCGGGCA
>JALQWJ010000081.1 GCA_023258775.1 Burkholderiaceae bacterium
ACCCTTGTTACTCAAGGCATTGCAAGCTGCGCTTCGCAGAGGCGAACTCGATATTGGTTTTTACAGCCGGGCCATGCGCGCCTTGCGTCAACGCGAGCATCAAGTCCAAGAACGTCTGGCCTATGTGCTGGAGGGAAGCTTGTGCCCGCTGACGCTTCAAGCGAGCGCTCGCATCGACCCGAGAATTCCTTGGGGGGTCTATAACTGGCTCCATCGCGACCCTCGCCACGCCGCCGCAAGGGAACATGTACTTTCCCATCTACCATGGTTAGGACCCTGGTTGGCAGACAAGCTCTTGCTTAACCATCATTCGCGACTTCAGCAGGTCATTGATTCGGGACAAGACAGTCTTGTACTCGAACATCTCGCCGCGGTTTTTGCTATCGACCCTAATCTCTTGCGGCGATTATGGCGGCACCCCATCGCCATGCCAGCCGAGCTCAACGATTGGCAGCTTCCACGTATGCTCGGTTGGCTTCAACAAAAGCCCGAACGCCAGTGGCCAGACAAAGCTTCGAGCTGGGAGCGTTTGTTTGAAGAACTCGCACTGATCTCACCGCCATAATGAGAAGTCGTTATGAGGTTTGGTACTGGTCCTAATCACATCCGGTTGGCCCGGCTCGCAACTAGGCTTGTGAGGCTCGTGCCCTCCTTCCGCGCGCTCAGTTTGCCTCGGGTTAACCCGGGCACAAGCGTCATCTAAGACAGCCAATTCGCGTGGCGAGACCTTGACAGGCGCCTGTCCAAACACCAACGAGTCACCAAGACTGGCTCTCAAAGGTATGAGGTGCTCAAGTTGCATTGGATGGCTATAGCTGGCATTGTTGAGAAGTCTTGCAACCTCCCGAGCCTGCTTCGGTGCTGTTCCTTTTTCTGGTGCAATCGAATCGAGAAGCGTCGGTTGCGATAAAAAACCGGCATGTTCTACGATCGCAGCGCCGCTGACTATGCCAAGCACCGGCCGATAATTGCTTGCATCACGCCCAATCAGCTCAAGGCTTTCGATACGCAGCGCTCGATTGACCCCGGGTGCCGCCGTTACGAACTGAGCCGACACGAGCGGGCTAACAAGGTCTCCTGCCTCGGGAGCGTTAGCCATGAGAGTCAACGTTACCTCTGTACTGCCGTCAAACCACTTCGGCTTAGCGAGCACGTCAACGGTCAAGGCTTTAGCGAACACCGAAGCGGCGAGATTTGCGAGCGGGGCGAGCACATAATTATGGGCGTCGGGTCCTTCGAGACTTGCATTGAACCGAACTGGCTTTAGCATGCCGACCGTCTTGTCTTCAAAGCGAAGACTCGTCACCAGGTGGACTTGATCCATTGGGAGTACACCAGACATTTGCGGGCTAAACACCCATTGCGCCTCGCTCGTCCCGTCATATATTTTGTCGCGCACCTGGGTTTGACTCAGGGAAACAGTTGCAGGCAGGACGTTCGCAAGGCCGACTTGGGTCGACGCGAGTCGATAGTTTGCTGCGTCCGCGCCAGAAAGCGAAAAACCCGTATAACTAACCGGCTTGGAATCTCCTGCGCCTGCGGAGATGAGCCCTCGTACAGCATGCGTATCAAGACTAATTTGATCGCCGGCAATGATGTTCTTAAAGCGCAGTGCTTGCGGAAGCTGAATACTTGACTGACCGTCATAGACTTTGATTGCCACGGGAATATCAAGCTGCAACTCCCGAGCCAGTATGGAAGCACTTGATTTATATTGATCGTCGATCCGATAGTTTTGAGCGTCGGGACCCCAAAGCGCAATGCCTTTTACAACGACGTCTTTACCAACGCCAACGCGTGAGTCAACAAATTGCGCGGATTGATTGCTTAAATTCACCTCATCGCCAGGTACCACGCCGCTGGGATTGCCCAAGGATATGAGGTTGGCATTTACATTACCGTCATAAATCTTATCGGACACACGCAAGCCGCTAACGCTCAAAGACTTCGGTAAGATTTTTGCAGTGAGTTGAAAATTTGTTTGGGTTAAGCGGTAATTTTGAGCGAGCGCTGGCTTATCGCTCGGAGCTTGTATGAGAGCAGTTCGGAGTTGGCCAGCCGACTGCATGTCTTTTGACCCAACGGATATACCGTCCTCAAGCCAAAGACTAGCGCTAACCTGTTGGTTACCACGCTGCTTTGCTACAAATGCTGCCTTGGTGCCAAGCATTAAATATTCGCCTGGTACAAGTCCCTCTACCGTATTGAAACGAAGCTGTGCGGCTTGCGTACCGTCATAAACCTTATCTAATGCCTCTAGACCTTGGATCGATATGCCACGTGGCAAAACATTGATCGAGTGCTCAGTAACCGGATTCGTGAGCAGGTAATTGCTCACTGTGCCAGACTTCGTATCCGCTAACTGATGAACGACAGTGACCGCCTGCAACCCTGAGTCTTTGCCATGTAATTGAGCCTGCGCAGACCAGTGCAATTCCTCGCCTTGAACCAGACCAGAAAGACTTCCACCGAAAGCAGTGGCGTTATGAGTGCCGTCATAGACCTTTTCGACAAGTTGCGTATTCAATACCTGCAGCTCTTTTCGGAAAATTTGCGCTTGAAAAACTTCCTGAGGGTTGATCAGCTTGTAATTTGACGCAAGCTCACCAGAGGGCCCGTCAAGCAGGCTATGCCCAACACTAACAAGTTGCCTTCCTGCGTCTTTCTGATCAAAGCGGGCGTCGCTTCGAAGACCTATCGTTTGACCACTGAGTACACCATCCAAGTAGCCTTGACGCAAGCGCACATCAGTATTTCCGTCATATGTTTTATCATTTACTACGGTGCCAATCACTTGAATAGGCTTAGGAAGTATAGATCCAATAACAGTTTCTTGAGCATTCACCAAATGATAGTTACTCGCAAGCCCTCCATGTGATCCGTCAGCGATTATGTGCTCGAGCCTCGCGCTTTGACGGCCTGCGTTACTGCTTGAGAACTGTCCGCTACTTGTCACTTGCAGGCTTTCGTGACCGATCAGCCCGACAAGCCGACCTTGCCTGACTTCACCTGTTATCGAGCCATCGTACGTTTTATCAAGCATTGAACTATCGACAAGACGGATCGCCTTAGGCGTGATGCTAGCGTTTAAACTCATGGTTGGATTGCTTAGCTGATAGTTAGTAGCAAATCCGCCGTGTGCACCATCGCGCAAGGAAAAGCTAGCTTGAACGGCTCGAACACCAGCGTCCTTCGAGCTAAATTGGCCTTGCGCATCGAATTGCAGACTCTCAGCGCCCACGAGCCCACTAAGGCTCGCCTGGGATATTTGGGCGCTCGTATTACCGTCGTAGATTTTGTCTTCTGCTTTAGCTCCAACAATACGAAGCAATCGTGGTGCAATAGATGCGGGCAGATTTAATGAAGATGACATTAATGTATAATTACTAGCACGGTCTCCATTAGGTCCATCGGCTAAGCTTATTGACACAGCAACCTGCCTCTGTCCCGCATTAGCCTGATCGAAAAGACCACTCGCGTGCCAGCTAAGTGCTTCATTACCAACTAGTCCAGCCAGCTGACCTCCAAAAAGATTTACCGATCGTGTACCGTCATAGACTTTGTCAGATGCAAGCAAGCCACTTACGCTTAAAACCTTGGGTGTGATGGATGCTGTCGATACCGCTTGGCTTGGCATTTGGTAGTTTGACTGATCCACACCAGAAAGTGCAAAGCCTGTGTATGTGACGGCCTTATTGGTCCCAACATGCTGATCGATATAGCCAGTCACAGATCCTGATCCAAGCACAACATCGTCGCCAGTTAAAACACCTGACAAACTAGCAGTTCCGCTGAGTGAAATCGATGTGTTGCCATCATAGACTTTGGAACTGGAAGGTATGTGAAGGCTCAAGGCCTTCGGTTGAACATTGATGAGACCTCTTTGATTGACCTGTATTTGATAGCCTAAAGCTTGGAGGGCTGCACTATTGAGCGCTTCGGTCAGGTAGCCCCCAGCTAAGGCTTTAAGATGGCCACTCGATGAATACTGGGGCGCAATAAAACCAAAACTTGCACTGTCGCCGTTAACCAATCCATTTGCAGTGCCACTGACTGCGTAGCTATCGCCATAAATCCATTGCTGGCTTGCTGCTTGAAGGCTTACCTCGGGTCGCTCGCGGTAAATTACATAGCGACCCACCCCTAATGCTGTGCTATAGTTTGTTGTAGACTCGTCGCTTCCATATCGAAAACGTTGGGTACCGAGACCGATATAATTTGCGAGTGAAGAGCTTGCTTGCACCGATCCGCTATATAGAGTAGCTCGCCCACCGGTGCCAGTCTCAATACTAGCTCCAGGACCAAACACAATATCGCCGCCACTGGATAAAAGCGCATTAGTAGACTCGCCAGCATTCAACCGTATGGCGTCCTGACTGTTATCGTTGCTTAGAACTGGCGCGTGAATTTGAAGGGGGCCAGTATTTGTTGATATAGCAACTGGGCCGTTGCTGCGAACCCCGTTTGCTTGAAAGCCGTCAAAACTGCCGCTGGAAAGTGTTAGGTCTTGTGCATTCTTAAACTTTACATATGCCATCGGTAAGCTGTCGTTGCCTACTGCTAGCGTCCGTACACGATTGGGTGACATCGTGAGGTCTACATAGCCACCGCCAAGCAATATCAATGCCTCGGCCGTGATGGCAGCAACTGAGGTTTCCGCCTGAATTCGTTTGCTGCCATTTAACAGCACCGTCTGATTTGGCGCGTTGATCGGTGCCACCAAATTGATCTGGCCGCCATGGATTTGTACTGATCCACCGGCATTCAGATCTGCCTTGATGTTCATATTGCTTGTGTTCCCTGGCCGACCAAACACAACACCTGAAATCGATGTCATATTTTTAACGGTTAGTTCCCGAAACGATTCCGTTCCCAGGAAGTCAGAGCCGCTCATGCTCCCGTTCCATGTTAAGGAATTGGTAAAGGCTGGGCCATACGATGTCATCCGCCAAGTACCGGTGGTTTGCAGACTACTCGCGTTGCTGTATGCAATACGGTTACCAATTAAGTCGATTGATCCGCTACCGGTATTGACGCGAAACGCCGAACCATAGCCATACATGATGTCGGCATAACCCGCCAAATTAATACTCGACTGACCCAGAATTCTTACACTGCCGCCTAAGGTGTTGAGGTCACCAGCAAGATCTAGACCGTTATAATTAGCTGACAATGAGCCTGCTGCGTAGCCGTCACCTACCGTCAGACCCAGCCAATTGGTACTACCCGCACCTCCCCCCATCCAAACATGACCACCATTGGTTCCAATCTTGGTGCTGCCATTTAACGAGATGCCGTACTGATTACCGCCGTCGGCATTTGCCCAAAGCACGAGATTAAGCTTACCGCTGCTTGACAAAATACTAGTGCCGAACAGGTTAACCCGTTGAGACGCTTTAAGCGTCAACGTCGCATCCGTACCCGCTGTCTTATGAATAACCGGATTGCCCGAGACATTTAAGGTCCCTGAAACGAGATTTATAACATCAGTACCTGTGTTGAGCGCCGCAGATATCGCCGCTGCTTCATTGCTTCCAATGACCGAGTAACCATAACTGGGATCGAGCAACCACTGTCCGTTCTTCCCCTGCCTAGCGGAAGCATTGACACGAATGCCGTCCAAAAGAAGCTGTGCACCAGACGTCTCAATTCGCCCTCCATCTCCTGCCAATTGCCCGCCTTTGGCTTCAATGAGCCCCAATGCAGACGTCTTAGCGTTTGGCTCTCGGATATCGGTCCACAATACAATCTCACCGCCATCACCACGACCTAACGCGTTTGCTCTTATCTCGCTCGTTGCATCCATCGAAAGCTCAGTGGCCTGCAACATCGAGCCCGCGCCCTGCCAGGCACCACCTAGGTGAATAACACCTCCGCCTCGGTCACCAGATGCATCCAATCTTGCAGATTGCATCTGGACGCGATCGGCCTCAACCCGAATCGATCCTCCAAGCGCCTGCTTCGACGACACATCGAGTTTGCTCGTTGGCTCCAGTGAAATGGAATGACCGATCAGCAAAATTTTCCCGCCTTCCCGCTGCAGGCCCACTGCCTCGATCAGTCCCTGTTGCCTTACTTCCCTGGCGATAAGCGCAACCTCACCCGACGCGTCAGCAGAGCCGACTCGAAGGTGGCCAGCCTGGATGATGCTCCCTTGTAGCTTGGTGGTTTGGTTCGCTTGAGATTGTGCAAACAAGTCGACCGGCTTACTCGATTGCATAAAGGAAGCCACGTCGACGCCGGTCGTCGACGCAACCAACGATGCGGCCTGGACTATGGCTTTGGGGCCAATTAAGATTCCGCTTGGGTTAGTGATAAATACTTGACCATTAGCGTGTAGCTTACCCATTAATGAAAGCGGATCGCCTTGATTCACCCGATTAAGCAGTGCTGCATTAGCAGAAGGCTGCAAGATATTCACTACTGCGCCATTACCAATATTGAAAGACGACCAGTCAATCACAGCTCGTTGCGATTGCTGTGTGATTTGTAGCTCAGCCGAGGACACTTGACTCATTTGAGCCTGACCCGCACTGAGTCGGCCGCCTTGTGGGAGTTGCTGCCCATAAATTGGGTTGGCACAAAGCGTGAGTAGCCCAGATCCAGCAAGGACAAGCACCGAACTCCAAGTTTTCATAACGAAATAACCTGTCTCATTGAAATGCCCTGTTGATCGACGCCCAAATTTGAAGGGCGTTGCGTGTGCCATCACGGTCGGCACCGGTTAAGGGATTTGCTAAGGGATTAGCTTTATCCCGTCGAGCCAGCGTGATACGTGCTTGGGTCCGCGGCAAGCATTGCCAAGAC